>WFPQ01000329.1 GCA_015487515.1 Hyphomicrobiales bacterium
CAACAATAATGACCACCCCCCCCAGCAACATGACCGGCAGCCCGATGATGAAACCATGCCCGACTGGCCCGACCTGGTTCTGATCGACGGGGGCAAGGGCCAGCTTTCCGCCGTTGCCCGGGTGTTCGAAAGGCTGAACCTTCCCCCGGACATAAAACTGGTGGCAATAGCCAAGGGAGAAGAGCGCGATGCAGGCCGCGAGACATTTCATGTCAGCGGCAAAAGGCCATTCATGCTGCCGGCCCGGGATCCGGTTCTTTATTTCGTGCAACGGCTGCGCGACGAGGCTCACCGTTTTGCCATTGGCACCCACCGGGCCCGCCGCAAGAAGCAGCTGACCAGAAATCCCCTTGATCTGATCGAGGGCATAGGTCCGGGCAGAAAACGCGCCCTGCTCAACCATTTTGGCTCTGCAAAAGCCGTCTCAAGGGCATCCCGGGCCGAAATTGCAAGTATCAAGGGCATATCGATGCAACTGGCAGAAAGGATTTATGACCATTTCAACCCGGCCTCGTAACCCCCGTTCTTCCACCCCCTTTGCCAGACCCGCCCAACAATGTTTTGCTTTAACCCGGACAAAGTTCTAAAATCCCCCCGCAATTCACCCTTTACCAGTTACCTTCAGCCCTCAAGCCAGGCCGAACCCTCAAGCAAGATAGAGCCCCCATGCCCCTGCCAAACAACATTTCCCTGCCAAACATGCTGACCCTGCTCCGCATTGCCCTGATTCCCGTCATAATAGCCCTTGTCCTCATCGGAAATGATGGCCCCCGCTGGGCGGCCCTGGCCCTGTTCCTTGTTGCCGCCATCACCGACTATTTCGACGGCATGCTGGCCCGCAGGATGCAACTGGTTTCCCCCCTGGGCCGCATGCTCGACCCGATTGCCGACAAGCTCCTGGTCGCGGCCCTGCTGATTGCCTTTGCCTTCGAGGGCAGTTTTGATGCTCCCCTGACCTGGGCTGCCATCATCATCATGATGCGGGAAATTGCCGTTTCCGGCCTGCGCGAATTTCTGGGCCCTGCCAACATAACAATCAATGTTTCACCACTGGCAAAATACAAGACCACCCTGCAACTGATCGCCCTTGGCACCATGATCCTGGCGCCCCTTGCGGACTTTGTCAGGCCGCTGGCCGTCGCCCTGATGTGGCTGGCCACCGCCCTTACCATCCATACCGGCTATCAGTATTTTGCCGGTGCCTGGCCCCATCTCAATGCCAGTACCCCCGAAAAGGAAAACATGTAAAAAGAAATGAAGATATTATATTTTGCCTGGCTGCGCGAACGCCTGAACCGGGGAGAAGAAGAGGTTTCCCCTCCCCCCGAGGTCAGGACCGTAAATGATTTGATGGACTGGATGGCGAGCAATGACGAGGGCTTTGCCCTGGCCTTTGCCAGGCGTTCCCTGATCAGGGGCGCCCTGGACGAAAACATCGTTGACCACGACACCCCCCTTGAAGGTGCCGGAACCGTCGCATTCTTTCCCCCGATGACCGGAGGATGAAATGCCCATAAAGGTCCGCCTGCAGGAAGAAAAATTCGATCCGGGTAACGAAACCAGCCGGTTCCTTGATGAAACCACCTCCGATGGAGCCGCGGTGACCTTTACCGGGATTGTCCGTTCCCAAAAGGACAAACCCGTAATTTCCATGACCCTTGAACATTATCCGGCCCTGGCCCAGTCCCAGCTTGAAGGGTTTGCCCTAAAGGCCGAACGGCGCTTTGGCCTGTCAAGGGTCACCATAATCCACCGCCATGGAAAAATGTTTCCCGGAGAACCGATCGTGCAGGTAATGACCATGTCCCCCCACCGCCACGCGGCCTTCGAAGGAGCCCGGTTCATCATGGACTTTCTAAAGACCGATGCCCCGTTCTGGAAAAAGGAACAGACCGCAGACGGAACCAGGTGGGTCAGCGCCAGGCAGGAAGACGACGAAGCCCGGCAACGCTGGAAACAGCCCTGACCGCAAGCCGGACCCTGTCAGCCCCCTATTCGGCTGCCGCTGATTTTGGCCGTACCTCGCTGGCATAGGCATCGATCAGCAACTGGCAGACTTCTGCCGGCCTGTATTCGAACTCCCCGATCTGGGCCACCGGGGTGACTTCGGCCGCCGTTCCGGTCAGAAAACATTCTTCGAAATCCCCAAGCTCCTCCGGCCTGATCTGGCGCTCGACGACCCTGAGCCCGTTATTCTTTGCCAGGGCGATTACGGTCTGCCTCGTTATGCCATCCAGAAAACAATCCGGTATCGGGGTATGCAGTGCCCCGTTCCGGTAAAAGAATACATTGGCCGAAGTCGCCTCGGCCACCAGCCCGCGATAGTCCAGCATCAATGCTTCCGAATATCCCTCGTCCATGGCCGCATGCTTTGACAACATGCAAATCATGTACAGCCCGGCCGCCTTTGCCTTGCACGGAATGGTCGCCGGATCGGGACGCCGCCATTTTGCCATGGTCAGCCGCGCCCCCTTCAGACGCTCCTCGCGCGTGTAATAGCTGGGCCAGTCCCATACTGCGATGGCCACATGCACCTTGTTGTTGCGGGCCGGAACTCCCAGTTCTTCCGCCCCCCGCCAGGCAAACGGGCGCAAATAGGTGTCAAAGGAATTTTCCAGCCCGTTCCTTGCCAGGGACTGGCGGCAGGCCTCGTCTATCTCATCTGCCGAATAGGGAATTTCAAAATCCAGATACCTGGCCGACTCGATCAGGCGCTCCGTATGTTCGCGCAGCTTATATATCTGGCCGCCATAGGAACGCTCTCCCTCGAAAACCGAAGAGGCATAATGCAATCCATGGGTCAGGACATGCAGCCGGGCGTCTTTCCAGGGTACGAACTCCCCGTTATACCAGATCCAGCCATCTCGCTGATCCATCGCCTTGACGTTCATTCATTTTCTCCAAACTTCAGTTTTTTACAAGCATCCGAATTTTCAAAATTCAAATCAACCGTTTTCAGCTTAATTTTCAATCAATAAATCTGTCAAAATACCGCCATTCAGGATTGTCCCGCCCAGGATCAAACCATTCATTCCTGCTTTGCCAGGGTCAACTGCCCCGTAATTGCCATTCTGAATGATCGTCATCTTGAATGCACCTACCCCCGAACATTGCACGAACCACCAAAATTCACTGCCGCCTTGGCAAACCGCTCCCCCTCTGGAATAAAGAAGACATGATCCAGAAAGAACCGGCATCAAGATGACAATAAACGAAAAAAATGTCAATAACACTGACATAATTTCCGGCAGCAAGAACAGCGATACCCGTGAAGGCCGCGACAGCCTGTCCCTGACCTCCGAAATGCCCTTCGACCTCATGGGGCTGTTCTTTTTCGCCTACCGGGATTTTGTTTCCGATGCCGACGCCCTTCTGGCCGGCCATGAATTCGGACGCGCCCACCACCGGGTCCTGTATTTTGTCAATATCCGCCCCGGAATGGCGGTGGCCGACCTGCTCAATATCCTGAAAATCACCAAGCAAAGCCTGGCCCGGGTATTGCGCCAGCTCATAGACGAGGGATATATCGAGCAGCATACCGGCAAGACCGACCGCCGCCAGCGCCTGTTGTTTGCAACCAGCAAGGGACGGGATTTCTTCGCCATGCTTTCCAAGAGTCAGGCCAGCCGCATCAACGAGGCCCTTGGCCGGCTTTCCCCGGAGGAAAGACAGGCCATCCGCCGGTTTTTCGTCTCCATGGTGGCCGAAAGGGACCATCCCCTGCTCGAAAGCCTGCAACTTACCTCGAACCTTGATGACTGAAATACCGGATCCGTCAACGGCAAGATACGATCGGTAGAAAAGGATACCCGGCCCAAAAGACCAAATGCCCGGTTTTCCCCGTCAATCCCGCATCTCACCGGTTCCTGG
>WFPQ01000330.1 GCA_015487515.1 Hyphomicrobiales bacterium
CCCCGATGACCAGGGCCCGCCGGCCAAGGGAATTCTTCAGGTAACTGTCGGCCACGGTGATGGCATAGACAAAACCGGAGCAAACCGCCTGCAGGTCAAAGGCAGCCCCGTGGCTCATGCCCAGCTTTTGCTGCACCAGGGCCGCGGTTGCAGGAAATGTAAGATCCGGAGTCGTGGTGGCAACGATTATCAGGTCAATGCCTTCAATACCGACACTGGCCGATTCAAGGGCCTGCTGCGCAGCCTTGGCGGCAAGATCAGAGGTGAACTCCCCTTCGGCGGCTATGTGACGCTGCCTTATCCCGGTGCGCTGCACGATCCATTCATCGCTGGTATCTATCTTGCTCTCCAGCTCCTTGTTGGTCAAAATACGCTCGGGCAGATATCCGCCCACGCCGCGAACCAAAGTGCGGGTAATTGTCACGCTGATTGCTCCGTTTTTTCATTACCATCAGATTTGCCACCGGATTTCGCATGGGCCCCGGCGGCAGGATTTTCTGCTTCCCGTTCGGTGGCAACAATTTCCCGCTCCACCCTGTCTTCATCCGCCTTGCCCCGCACTGCCCCGTCCTGTTCTTTCTTGGGCTCAAAATGCCTGAGGCCCTCGTCAATTTTTTCAATGAGCCGGAACCGGGCCATTTCGTAAGCCAGGTCAAGGGCGCTGTTAAAGCCTATCTCGTCGGTGCCGCCATGGCTTTTTATGACAACGCCGTTAAGCCCGAGAAACACCCCGCCATTTATGGCCCGCGGATCCATCTTGCGCTTCAAGGCAACCAGTGCCCGGTTGGAAATCAGGGCTCCGAGCCTTGATACCCAGTCGGCCTTTAGTGCCTTGCGGAAATAGGATCCGACCTGGCGCGCCGTACCCTCGGCGGTCTTTAAGGCGATGTTGCCAACAAAACCTTCGGTCACCACCACGTCAACGGTACCCCTGCCAATGTCATTGCCCTCGACAAATCCGTGAAAAGAGAGCCCGGCTCCATCGCGTTTCTTCAGTATTTCTGCCGCTTCCCGGACAGAATCAATACCTTTTTGATCCTCGGTGCCTATATTCAGCAGGCCAACGCTTGGCAATTCCTGGTCAAAAAGAGCCCGGGCCAGGGCAGCGCCCAATATGGCAAAATCAACGAGTTGCCTTGCATCGCCACCAATGGTCGCCCCAACATCCAGAACAATTATGTCCGCTCTCTCCGTGGGCCAGATGGCGGCTATGGCCGGTCTTGAAACCCCCTTGATCGGACGCAGGCAAAAGGTGGCCATGGCCATGAGGGCCCCGGTATTTCCCCCGGAAATGGCCACATCGGCCTCCCCGTCCTTTAACGCCTGCAATGACGACCACATGGAAGAACTGTCGCGACCCTTTCTAAGGGCAGAACTGGGTTTTTCGTCCATGCGTATGACCACATCACTATGGCGAATGGCAGAAACCGCCTTCAGTTCGTCAAATTCATCGAGAAGTGGCTGCAGGATTTCTTCCCGGCCATGGAACAAAAACTCCACATTGCCGCGGGCCCGCAAGGCCAGGCGCGCCCCATGGAATACAATACGGGGACCATTGTCGCCCCCCATCGCATCCACCGATATTCTTATCGCCTCATTCATGCCAATCAGGCCTTGCCCATGCCGCCGGTTCATCATGTCTAACTGCAAAATCACTTATGGAAAGGTTTTTCAAGTCTTTTATGCCCAACCCTGACGGATCTCGCAGTGTCCTGAATGAAATATCGTGCAATTGGCGCAGATTATCCCGCAGGGATCAAGAAGCAAGGAATTTTAATTTTCTTTCGGGCCGGAAAAAGCAGGGCGCAGATCATTGTCATGAGGCCGGTTATTGCAAATCCCTGTTCACAAGGAACCCAACCGGCAATGGCAGACCTAGTTTTTCTTCAGATCCTTCAATACTGAAAATGGCGAGGAACCGGAAGACCCGTCGCCGGCAATCCCGCTGCCAAGCCTGGCCCCCGGAAGGCGTGGATAGATGTCTATTTCAAGGGCCAGCGACTCGAGCAGAAACGGGCCAAGGTCAAGTTCGTTGCCCTCATACTCATCAGGCATGTCATCCTCGCCAAGGTCCACATATATCTCGGCATTGGCAGTAACGTCACCTCCCGGCCCACCCCCCGAGGGAACAAAGGTTCTTTGCAATTTGACGTCAATGGTCTGAGAAACCGGCTCAAGGGTGATAACGCAGGGTTGAACTATCGTGGAAAGCAGGTTGCCCGTGACAAGGATTTCCGATCCCCTGCCCCGATTCTTTCTCAAGACGTGCAGCCCGGCCGAAAAGTCCCGGACCGAGCTTACCTTGAGGACAGAGGCGAGTTTGCGCAATTGCCCGGGAGCAAGCTCCAGGCTGACATGGCTGCCATCCACGGGAAGCCTTTCAAGGTTGATCACCACATCGAAGGGAAGATCATCATCTGCACCGCCGGAACCGGCGGTGCCCGAGGTCTGCCTGGAGGTCTTGCTGCTCATCCCGATAATCCCCGAACAATCAAAATTTCTTGAACTCCACCATTCCGCCACGAATTGCATCGGTTTTCTGGTCGGCCAGATACTGGTCCTGGTCAAGCACGTATTGCACCAGCAGTTCGAGGGACGGAGTTTCAATGCCCTCATAGACATTACGCATCAGAGAACCCTTGAGGGCATCCATGTCTCCCTCATCCAGAGCCCTGCTCAGACTGTCCAGCAAGCCATAAAACAGTTCGCCCATTTTCTGGATGCGCTTGGGAACCGCCATGTCTCCAGCTCCCATTTCGCGCAGGGAATGGTCCATATCAAGGAAAAACAGGTCAAAAAGGGCCTGGGAAAACTGTTTCTCGGCAGGTTCAGGGGACTTGAGACGCCGCAATACAAGACACATGTGAAGACTTATCATGTCAAAACGGCCATTTATCGAATCTGCCACCCCCCAATCCGCATAAAACAGTTTCTGCCGGGATTGTGCCACAATGCTGGAGTATACGTCGCGCACCTTTTGCTCGTCGGGTTTTTTCCTAAAAAATGACAGGATCATCAGTAATCACCTTGAAAAGACTGTCTTGAAATACAGCCTGATTGAAAACTTGGCAGGGCTGGTTTACATAGAGGCCCAGGAATGCTCATCTAACCCTGCCTTGCCCGATTGCAGACGTTAAGGGCTTTTTCACGTCAGAAGGGCCATATATTCGACGGCATGCCAAAGCAGGTATGCCTATAATAGAGAGAAGTTGGAATAGTCAATCAGATGCCAAAAATTACCCGGAATTATCGCCCTTTTCTGCTCACTTCCGCGCTAGCGGCAATAGTGGGGCTGAGTGCATGCGCCCCCGGACTGGGTGGTTTTACCAGCGTGCGTACCCAGGGATACGAAATATCGGAATCTGCACTTCAGCAGATCCGGCCCGGCCAGAGCGAGGACCTGGTGATAGCAGTGCTGGGATCTCCGCAAAGCAGGGGGAATTTTGGCAATGAATCGGCTTTTTATTATGTGGAAACAAAAATCGAGCAGACCAATTTCGGCCTGAGAACCGTGGCCGAAAGAACCGTGC
>WFPQ01000331.1 GCA_015487515.1 Hyphomicrobiales bacterium
GGCTCGGAGATGTGTATAAGAGACAGGGACAGGCCAGGTCCGGGGAGTTCAACTGCCCATGGCAGGGAAATGTTCGTTACGGGGCGTGAACTGCGACAAAATATTAAGGGATGATTTTTTCCTTTTAATCGGGCGGGGTCATGGTATTGGGAGCCAGGCCTGGATTCGTGCCGGGGCAAAACAAGGCGAGAGGTGGAAAAATGGTGCGCACCGCAGAAAAACCCAGGATCTGCCGGGCCCTGATTTCGGTCTGGAACAAGGACGGGATCGAGGACCTTTCAAGGAAACTCCATGGCATGGGGGTGGAGCTGGTTTCCACCGGGGGCACTTCGGGGCTGCTTGTATCAAAGGGGATTCCCGTAATCGACGTGGCAGAGCTTACCGGTTTCCCCGAAATGATGGATGGACGGGTCAAGACCCTTCACCCCAAGATTCACGGGGGAATCCTGGCCATTCGTGACAATGATGCCCACAAGAGCTCGATGCGCATCCACAGGATTCCGGCAATTGACATGGTGGTGGTCAATCTTTACCCGTTCGAGGAAACCGTGGCCGGCGGGGCCGGTTATGATGAAATAATCGAAAATATCGATATTGGCGGACCGGCCATGATCCGCTCGGCGGCAAAAAATCACCGCAATGTCACGGTGATCGTCGATCCCGACGATTACGGGGAGGTCTGTTCCATATTGGAGAGCGAAGGGGAGGTTCCCTTTGCCATGCGTCAGAAGCTGGCGGCCAAGGCGTTTGCACGCAGCGCGGCCTATGACAGGGCAATTTCAAACTGGTTCAGTGATGTGCTTGAATATCCCGACATGCCCTGGCGTTCCCATGGGGGGGAACTGGGCCAGGTGATGCGATATGGGGAAAACCCCCACCAGTGGGCTGCCTTTTACAGGGATTTCAAACCGGAAACCGGGGTGGCCAGTGCCAGGCAGGTGCAGGGCAGGACCCTGTCCTACAACAATATCTGTGATACGGATGCCGCCTTTTCACTGGTTTCGGAATTCGACGCGTCTCAAACCTGTGCCGTTGCCATAATAAAACATGGCAATCCCTGTGGAGTGGGTTTGGGAAGCGATCTCGAAGAAGCCTATGAAAAGGCCCTCAAATGCGATCCGGTAAGTGCTTTTGGCGGGGTCGTGGCCCTTAACGGGGAGGTTTCGAAATCCGTGGCAGAAAAGATCACGGAAATATTTACCGAGGTGATCATTGCCCCTGATGCCAGCCCGGAGGCATTGGCGGTTTTCAAGGAAAAAAAGAACCTGCGACTGTTGCTGACCGGGGGGCTGGGGGATGTGAAGAGCGACGCCTTGCAGGTCAGGTCGGTGGCCGGCGGCATACTGGTGCAGTCGCGGGACAACAGGAACGTGGATGACTGTGATCTGAAGGTTGTCAGCAAGCGTGCTCCCAGTCAGCAGGAGATGGAGGATCTGAAACTGGCGGCAAAGATTGCAAAGCATGTCAAGTCCAATGCCATAGTATTTGCCAGGAACGGGGCCAGTGTCGGAATCGGGGCCGGGCAGATGAGCCGGATCGATTCGACCCAGATCGCCCTGCGCAAATCAAAGGATGCGGCAAGGGCCGCCGGGGAAAAGGGAGCATTGTGCACCGGATCGGTGATGGCATCGGATGCGTTCTTTCCCTTTGCCGACGGGCTGATTGCCGGAATAAAGGCAGGGGCAACGGCAGTAATTCAGCCCGGTGGATCGATTCGCGATGACGAGGTGATAGCGGCGGCCGACAAGGCGGGAATTGCCATGGTGTTTACCGGCATGCGCCATTTCAGGCACTGATGTTAAAGGGTGATCGTTCCTGGATGTAAATCCTTCTGCCGACGGGGCCCTGCAAGGGACAGGACAGCCCTGCCTTAGCCTTCCCTGCTCCTTACCCAGAACAGGCCGATGGCGCCAAGGGCCAGCAATATTATGACCGGGGTGATGCCGATGCGCTGGCTCTGGCTGATGCTGGTGACAAAGGCTATGGCCAGGGGGCCGACAAAGGCAGTGGCCCGCCCGGTCAGGGCATAAAGGCCAAAAGCCTGGGTTGCATCCTTCCTGTCTACCTGGTCGATCAGCAGGGTTCTGGAGGCGGCCTGCAGGGAGCCGCCGGCAGCACCGATCAGGGCTCCGGCCCCGTAAAAAACGTAGACCGGGATGGCTTCGGACGAAATCCCGATGAAGAACAGCGTCACTTCCCGGGTTGTGGAAACTATCAGGGTGCAGGACAGGACCAGCAGCCAGCACGAGGCAAAGACCACCGGACGCGGGCCGAACCTTGCATCCAGCCGGCCTCCCAGAAATGCTCCTATGGCCCCGGTGAAAGCGGCCAGGATTCCAAAGACTCCAACCTGGAC
>WFPQ01000332.1 GCA_015487515.1 Hyphomicrobiales bacterium
GTTCGGGATGTGGTGCTTTCAGGTTCCGGAAAACCATGAAACAGTGAGGAAATGTTATGAAACGAATACTTCTTTCAGGCGTCGCGCTGCTGGCGCTGACCGGCATGGCGCAGGCTGCGCAAAATGGCGGTTGTCCGGCAGTAACGGTCGCCGATCCGCAGGGAGTCGCCGCCGGCGCCTTTCCCCAGCAATATGAATTGTCGGAATTCGAAGAACTTGCCGGATGCAAGCTGACCTTTTCGGAAAATCCTGAAATTGCAGCCCTGAACGCAAAGATCATGGGCAACGGGGAACTGCCCCCGCTGGCCGAGCGCCTGCCGAAAGAACCACTGGTGGTGGCACCCTATGATTCCATAGGCAAGTATGGCGGCACCTTCGACATGCTGTCAAACGCCACCGAAGCGGGAACATCGGACCTGCTTTCGGTTCGCCACGTGAACTTCGTGCGTTTCTCGGATGACCTGCAGACCATCGTGCCGAACGTGGCCAAGGGATGGGAATGGAACGAGGACTTCACCCAGCTCACCTTCTTCCTGCGCGAAGGGCATAAGTGGTCGAATGGCACACCCTTTACCGCAGAAGACGTCAAGTTCTGGTACGACAATCTGGTGATGGATCCCAATGTAAGGGCCTCCCCTCCGGGATATGCCCTGGTTGCCGGTGAGCCCATGGAAGTGGTCGTGGTCGATGACCAGACCGTTCAGTTCAACCTGCCTTCGCCAAAACCGGGGCTTTTGAGCCAGTTCGCAACCAGCTTTGCCCAGGGGTTCCAGTCAAAGGCCTTCCTTGGCCAGTTCCACCCGGACATAAATCCGAATGCGGACGAACTGGCCCAGTCCCTTGGCTTTGAAAACGGCTATGCGGCGATTGCCGCCTATTATGGCAATTCGGACTGGACCGATACGCCGACACCGATGTTGTCCACCCCGGAACTGGTGGATGGCCTGCCGGCCGCCGTCATGCCGAGCCTTGAGGCCTTCCTGACGGTAAGGGATACGACCGAGGGCCGCAGGTATGTGGCCAACCCATATTTCTTCCAGGTGGACACGGCGGGCAACCAGTTGCCCTATATCAGTGAACAGAGCGAAACCTATGTTTCCGAAAACGAGGTTCGCATCCTCAAGCTGATAAACGGAGAAGTGGACTACAAGCTGCAGTCCCTTACCCTGCCTTCGGCCCCCATATTGCTGGAAAACCAGGAAAAGGGCGATTACACGGTCAATCTCATTCCCTCCATCGGAATGGCCACCTTCGCATTCAACGTGACCGCGGAAGACCCCGGCAAGCGTGAGGTATTTGGCGATGTCAGGTTCCGCGAGGCCATGTCGATCGCCATGAATCGCGATGAACTCAACGAAGTGGTGTTCTTCGGGCTTGGGGAGCCGCGTCAATATGTGGGCTTCTCGCCGGCACCCGACTTCGTGGACATGGAAACCCGCACCTATGCCATCGATTATGATCCGGACAGGGCCCAGGCGCTGCTGGATGAAATCGGCATGGTCGATACCGATGGCGACGGATTCCGCGAATTGCCGAACGGGGAAAAACTGGTGCTCAACCTGCAATTCTCCACCCAGGGAGTATCAGGACAGCTGGTCGAACTGGTCGCCCAGCAATGGGCCAATGTGGGCATTCAGAGCACGGTCAAGGAAGTCACCGACGATGAATACCGCTCGGCCCAGTCCTCCAACCAGCTCGACGTGGGTATCTGGGGCAAGGGCCAGCCGCTGGCCGTGGTGCTCGGAAACTCCATCTCGTGGAAACCGCCATTCGCCGACTATTTCAGCGCCCGTACCGGAATGCTGTGGGGTGAGTGGGTGGAATCCAATGGCGCCGCAGGTGTTGAACCACCCGAATATGTCAAGCAGATGAGTGCCGATATCGACACCTTCCTGGGCCTGACACCGGGAAGCCCGGAAGCCAACGAGCTTGGTGCAAAACTGTCCAAGACAATGGCCGAAAGCCTGCTGTTCATCGGCACGGTCAACGCTCCGGGTCCGGTATACAACCGCAATGCCCTGAAAAACTTCCCCGTATTCAAGACCTGGGGATTCGAGTTCTACAGGACATATCCATACCGCGGTCCGCAGTGGTACCTGGACGAGTAAGCGTTCAACAAGAACTGTTGCAAAACCAGACGCGGGCGGCTTCGGTCGCCCGCTGTGCCCGGGGACATGGGGCAACGGGCAACTGCCCGCAGACCTGAACAGTCAGGCGGGCAGACCGGCCAGTATAATGGTGCTTGAGATCGGGAAACAGGGAGAACATATAATGGACCGGGCAGATGTATAAATTCGCTCGATTCACCATGGTTCGCGCCGGCATGGCACTGTTTACCCTGGTCGTTGTTTCCTTCATCGTCTTTTCATTGATGGAACTGGTGCCCGGAGATTGTGCAGAACGCTACCTGGCCTTCAAGAACACCCAGGGCAGCCCGATCTCCATCGCCGAAATAGAGAGTGAAAGGGCAAGGCTCGGACTCGACCGGCCCTATCTGGTGCGCTGGGGCGACTGGATCATCAATGCCTTTCAGGGCAAGTTTGGTGACAGTTGCATTCTTCGTGTGGATATTTCCCAGTTGCTGGGGCAAAAATTCTGGCTCAGTCTTGGCATAACCCTCTCGGCCCTTACCCTATCCTATGCCATAGCCATTCCGGTGGGCATAATTTCGGCCACTTCCAACAATCCTTTCCTTAACAACAGCCTGCGCCTGGTCAGCTATCTGGGGCTGGCAATGCCCAACTTCCTGCTAGCGCTGATGATAATGCTGTTTTCGACCATGGTATTTGGCGATTCCCTTACCGGGCTGTTTTCCAAGGAATTCCAGGATGCCCCCTGGTCCTATGAAAGGGTAATGGACTTTCTTTCCCGCGCCTGGCTGCCGGTGGTAATACTTGGATGGTCGGCAACGGCCTTTGCCATCCAGACCGTCAGGGCGCTGATGTCCGATGAAATCGGGAAACTATATGTAACGGCCGCCGCCGCCAGGGGAGTTTCCGGCTCCCGGCTGCTGCTGCGCTATCCGGCCAAGCACGCCCTGACCCCCATCATCAATTCCCTCGGGTTTGACCTGAACCGGATCTTTAACGAATTACCCATAGTGGCCCTGATCCTGACCCTTACAGAGGCCGGATCCCTGCTGATCGAGGCACTGGCCCGGTCCAACGACCAGCAACTGGCCGGGGCCATAATCTTTTTGCTGACGGCAACCATTGTGAGCATAAACTTTTTGACGGATATTGCGCTGGCACTTACCGACCCGCGCATTCGCCGAAGCATCATAGGGTGAATGACAAATGTCAAAAACCAGGGCCATGGACAGCAAGAAGGAACAAAAGCTAAAGGAAGCCTACTTCACGGCCGGACAGGGCCAGTTGATATGGGCAAGGTTCAAGAAGCAGAAATCGGCAATGGCCGGGGCCTTCGTCCTGATATTCCTGATCCTTTCGGGAATCCTTGCGCCATTCCTTTCCCCTTATGAGCCGACCATTGCCGGACGCAACGAAACCTACCTGAACGGGGCTCCGCAAATTCCGCGATTTTGTGACGAAAACGGCTGTTCCTGGAGGCCGTTCATATATTCCTTTGAGCGTACCCGCTCGATTGCAACCAATTTTCGCTGGGTCACGCAGATAAACCGGGACGAAAGACGCTATCTGCAATTCTTCGTTCCCGGCTATGAATACAAGTATTTCAATTTTGATGTGGACCTGCCGGGCACCGCCCTTGATTTCAGCGTTCCGGGGCTGACCTTCAACGTGCACCTGTTCGGCGTGGATGAAGGCAAGATTCACCTGTTTGGAACCGATGCCACGGGCAAGGATATCTTTGCCAGAACCCTGCATGCCATCAACACATCACTGGCGGTGGGAACCATCGGGGTATTGATCGCCTTCGTGCTGGCTTTGGCCATCGGGGGAATTTCGGGATATTACGGGGGCTGGATCGATTCATTTCTGCAGATGCTGACCGATGCGGTGCGAACAATACCGGCCATTCCCCTGTTCATGGCCATAGCGGCCTTCATCCCCGACACATGGAGCGCGGAACTGAGGTTTTTCTTCATCTCGATGATACTGGGCCTGATCGGATGGCCAACCCTGGCCCGGCGGGTGCGCACCCACATACTGACCGAGCGCAACCAGGAATATGTGCTGGCAGCCCAGTTGTGCGGGGCCTCAAGCGGCCATATCATCAGACGGCACCTGTTGCCCAGCTTCACATCCTACATAATTGTCGACCTGATCATAACCTTTCCATACATGGTGCTCTCCGAAACCGCCCTCAGTTTCATCGGACTTGGTCTTAAGGACCCGGTCAATTCCCTGGGGGTGATGCTGCAGAACGTCACCAATGCCGACGTGATGCTAAACTATCAGTGGTATTTCATCCCGGTGGTGGTTTTCATAATACTGGTGCTTGCCTTTGTATTCGTCGGCGACGGACTGAGGGATGCGGCCGACCCTTATGGAGATGCCGGCAAATGAACCGCCTGTTGGACGTGGAAAACCTCACACTGCAATTCGACACGGACGAGGGACGGATAACCGCCGTGGACAACGTCTCCTTCGGAATAAGGTCCGGCCAGGTCATGGGGCTGGTTGGAGAAAGCGGATCGGGCAAATCCGTTACCGCCAAGGCCCTGATGAAACTGAATTCCCCGAACGCGGTATATTCCCCCCAGACCAGGATAATGCTGCACCTTGAAGACGGGCCCGTGGACACAATGTCCC
>WFPQ01000333.1 GCA_015487515.1 Hyphomicrobiales bacterium
CAGCCCGATCTTGGAAAAGGTGCGCACCATGACCACGTTTTCAGCCTCCCTTACCAGTTCCTCCCCGGCCCCGTAATCATCTGCCGTCACATATTCCGCATAGGCACTATCGATCACCAGCAGGATATCATCACGCAACCCCCGGTGCAGGCGCCTCAACTCTTCCCGGTCGAGATAGGTTCCGGTCGGGTTGTTGGGATTGGCCAGAAATACCATTTTCGTTCTCTGGCTCACCGCCGCCAGCATCTGGTCCACGTCAACCCGGTAATCCCTGTCCCTTGCATAAACGGGACTTGCCCCGGCCCCAAGGGTCACTATCGGATACATCAGGAAACCGAATTCGGAAATCACCGCCTCGTCCCCCTGCCCCAGATAGGCCTGGGCCAGGAGATGCAGGATCTCGTCGGACCCGGCCCCCGCGACTATTTTTTCCGCATCAAGCCCGTGTACCTCCCCAAGGGCAAGGCGCAATCCCCTGGAATCCGGGTCCGGGTAACCGGCAAGCCCCCCTGCCAGCCCCCCGAGGGCCTCGATCGCCTTCGGACTGGCCCCCAGCGGACTTTCATTGGCCGAAAGCTTTACGGCACCGCTCCCGGCCACCGATCCCGGCTTTCCCGCCACGTAAGGCGCAATCCTGAGCACGCCAGGTCCTGGCATGGGAAATTTACTCATATTTTCTGGATCCTTGAAAAACTTGCCCGGGCGGGCGCGAACATACTAGCCCCTCTTCCTTATTGCAAAGGCTTGTTTGAACGGATTTTTCATGACTGTTCAACGGAGTTTCAAGGGCCGGCTTGGGAATCATGCCAGGAAGCCTGACAAAACGTTCGGCCCGCTTGCGCCGGGGCACCACCGGAAACAGCTGCTTGCGCGCGCTCATTACCAGTACCCCGGCCAGGGCCGGACCCAGCAGAGGGGCAAACCGCTCGAAAAACCCCGCCGACTTCAACAGGAGCGGATGCTGGCTGGGGGGCAGATAGAGTCCGTCCTGGCATTTTTCCACCAAGAAGGAATGATCATTCATCAGGCGCTCCAGTTGCCCGCGGGAGAACGGATTGCCAAACCCGAATGGCGTATTGTCTCTTGTGGACCAGAGTCCGCGCCGCCGCGGCACCACCACGATCAACTGGGCACTGGGCGCGCAGATGCGCCACAATTCACGCATCAGTTCCTCATTGTCCCCCACGTGCTCAAATCCATGCACCGCTATCACCAGATCGATGGAAGCATCGGTCAGAGGCATTTCCACCGGATCGCAAAGCACCGTCACCGAACCATCCTGTCCGGGCCAGGCCGAAGCCCCCTGCTTTGCCGGCATGAATGCCAGAACCCGCTCTGCCCTTCCAAGAACGAAACGCAGATAGGGGGTGGCAAAACCCAGCCCCAACACCCGCTTGCCGGCAACATCCTTGGCAAGCCCCCTTATCTTTTCGCCCACCAGTCCGCGAACCATCTGGCCGAGGGGAGACTTGTAAAACTTTATCAACTGGGTGACGTCCGGGGTCATTCAGGGCTACCTGGAATCAGGCTCTCATCCATGTTTCCAACAAGTTCATGATGTTACCATGGGCCATGGGCCATTGTCATGGTTCTAATTGTCATGGCTCTAATTGTCATGGCTCTGCCTGTAACGGTTCTGGTCATCAGGCCCCCGGGCAATCCGCAAAAATTGACGATCAAAATTGGCAGAGCTTCCCCGGTCCGTGCTAAGATGGCCCGGCAATACAGCCAAAAGATCCATACAGCCAAAAGATCCATGGGGAGAACAGACTTGGCGATCACCATCGAAACCTTTGAATATAACAGTGACAATCTCGGCTTTCTGCTCCACGACAATGAAACCGGGGCAACCGCCGCCATCGATGCCGGCAGTCAGGACGGGATCCTTCAGGTCCTGCAAAGGCGCAACTGGCAACTGTCCCACATCCTGATAACCCATTACGACTGGGATCACACCGATGACATCCCGCCCCTGAAGGAAAAGTTCAATCCAAGGGTCATTGGCCCAAAAAAACAGGCCGGGGCCATAAGGGGCCTTGATGTCCTGGTCGATGAAGGTGATATCATCCATGTCGGCAATGCAACCCTGCAGGTGATCGATACCTCCGGACATACCAGGGGCCATATCTCGTTTTTCGATCCCGACAATCTCAACCTGTTCTGCGGCGATACCCTGTTTTCCCTTGGCTGCGGCCGCATGCGTGAATGCGATGCAGGAACCATGTGGCACAGCATGGAAAAAATCCGGTCCCTGCCCGACAGGACCATGGTCTATTGCGGTCACGAATACAGTGCCGCCAACGCAAGATTTGCCCTTGCCCTGGACCCGGACAATCCGGCCCTTAAGAAACGCGCCCGGGAAATAACCGATCTCATCGCTGCCCGCAGGCCGACCATTCCCTTCAACCTAGGACAGGACAAGGCCGCCAATCCGTTTCTTCGGGCCAGCGACCCGGAACTTGCCAGAAAAATGGGAGTGAAAGAGGCCGATCCGGTCCGGGTCTTTGCCGCCATCAGAAAGGCCAAGGACAATTTTGCCTGAGGCATTACTTCACCTTTGCCTGCAGCATTCCCTCACCGGCATTTTACGGGGTCATTAACGCTGTTTCTGCAATCTGTTCTTCAAAAGGTTAACAAAAGCTTTAAATCTGGCACGGCACTTGCCACATATCTGGCAGGGGCTCCGTTGTTTGTTTCAAAATGACACAGAAGGGCCCGGACCAGAACAGGAATCGAGGCCAGGATGTCAGATATCAGGACAAGTGGTGCCAGACCGGCACAAAAAATACCCCGCTCCCCCGGCAGAACCC
>WFPQ01000334.1 GCA_015487515.1 Hyphomicrobiales bacterium
CCATTGATCACATGGTTGAAAAAATTCGCAAGGTTTATGAGCTTCATGGCTTTGACCCCATCGAAACTCCGTTTTTTGAATATACCGACGCGCTTGGCAAGTTCCTGCCTGATACCGACCGCCCCAACGAGGGGGTGTTTTCCGTTACCGATGATGACGGGCAATGGATGAGTCTGCGCTATGATCTGACCGCGCCCCTGGCCCGCCATGTGGCGCAGAATTTCAACGAAATAAATTTTCCCTATCGCACCTATCGGCAGGGCTGGGTTTTCAGGAACGAAAAACCGGGGCCGGGGCGCTTTCGCCAGTTTTTGCAGTTCGATGCCGATATTGTCGGAGCCCCCGGGGTGGCGGCCGATGCGGAAATGGCCATGATGATGGCCGACACCATGGAAGCGCTGGGCATAGAGCGCGGCGACTATGTGATCCGGGTCAATAACCGCAAGGTGCTGGACGGGGTGCTGAAAGCGATTGGTGTTGTTGATGAAGCACAAAAGCTCACCGTGCTGCGCGCCATCGACAAGCTGGACAAATTCGGCATTGAAGGCGTTAAACTGCTGCTCGGTAAAGGCCGCAAGGACGAAAGCGGAGATTTTACTGAAGGGGCGGGACTGGCTTCAATTCAAATTGATATGCTCGTCAGGCTGATTGGCGATGAAACCAAATCATATGACCGGCAGGAATTTCTGAATCACCTGGACTACGTTTTTGAAAGCTCTGACCTGGCCTTTGAAGGGGCAGCCGAAATCGGAGATCTCATAAACCTGGTGCAGGATTGTGGATATGATCCCGTTCAGATTATCGCCGATCCCTCCTGCGTGCGTGGCCTCGAATATTATACCGGCATGGTCTATGAGGCCGAACTGACCTTTGATGTCACCAACGACAAGGGACAAAAGGTGCAGTTCGGCTCGGTTGGCGGTGGCGGGCGCTATGATGGCCTCGTGCAGCGCTTTACCGGCCAGAAGGTGCCTGCCACCGGGTTTTCCATCGGTGTTTCCCGTCTGATGACCGCCCTGAAAAATCTCGGCAAGCTGGAATACACTGCAATGCCCGGCCCGGTGGTGGTCTGTGTCATGGATCGTGACCAGATTGGCGAATATCAGAAAATGGTCTCAGAACTGCGCGCCGCAGGCATTCGGGCCGAGATGTATCAGGGCAACCCGAAGAATTTTGGCAGGCAATTGCAATATGCCGACCGGCGTAATTCTCCGGCTGCCATCATCCAGGGGTCCGATGAGCGCGAACGCGGTATAATCCAGGTCAAGGATTTGCACGAGGGAAAAAAGGCTGCCGCTGCCATTAAAGACAACGCGGAATGGAAAAGCCTGCGCCCCGGCCAGTTCGAGGTCAGGCGTGACCAGATGGTGCAGCAGATCGTAACACTGCTTGAAAAGGGCAGATTGCCGGATGGGGAATCGGGCCAATGATAATTATGACCAAAGTCATTATTTTGAAAGCCAGTGTCCGTGAAAATTTAATGACTGCGGTCAAAAATATGGCGGGCCGTAAAGCATGACCAATAGGAAAACCGCTCCCGGTAAAGGTGGCAGGGCCATGAAAAACGGCAGGGCCAGAGAAAACGGCAGGGCCAGGAAAGTGTATGATTTCAGGGAAGAAAACATCTTTGAAAAAAGGCGTGAAAGGCTTCTTGCATTGCTGGCTGCCAATGGGAGAGAGGGCAGTGGAACTGGCCAGAGGGCAGAACTGATCAACCCGCCAACCCTTGTTCTGGCCAGTGATTATTTTGATCTGGCCGGAGAGGAATTTGGCCGCCGCCTGGTTATAAGTGATGGCTCCGACGGTCTGAAATATTGCCTGCGCCCCGATTTTACCCTGCCCATAGCCAGGCACTACATGAAGACCTCTCCCCTGGCCCCGGCCGCCTATGGTTATCTGGGGCCGGTATTCCGCCAACGCTCCCAGGGACCCTGCGAGTTCGAACAGGCGGGCCTTGAACTGATTGCCCAGCAGGATGCGGATCAGGCCCTTTACCGGGTATTTGATTTTGCCCGTGACGGACTCGCCCTTTATGGCATTTCCTCTCCCGGAATCCGCCTAGGTTCCATTGCCCTGTTCGAGGCTCTGCTCCAAAGGCTTGACATGCCCGATGTCTGGCGACCGCGCCTGCGCCGCCGTTTTGGCAGCAGCAAGGCCATGGAAGCTCTTTTGCTACGCCTTTCTCCGGGGGCTGGCGATGCGGAATCATCAGGAAATTCCGATGAAGAAAGACTTTTGAAAGGTCTTGACCGGGAACGGCTGCTCGATTGGATAAGCCGGAAAATGCTCGGGGACGGACTTTCCCTTATCGAGGGGCGCCTGCCGGAGGAAATCGCCAGTCGCTACCTGGAAAAGCAGGCCCTTTCCGCCGCAAGGGTTCCGGGGGATACCGTTGGGCTTTTGCGCCGTTATCTTTCCATTTCGGACCGGCCCGAACCGGCTCTCGATCTGGTGCGGCAATTGCTTGAAAAGGCGGGAATTGACCTCAAGGACCAGGTGGAAATATTACGCTCCCATGCAAGACAGCTTTCATTGCGTTTTCCCGGGGCGCCCCTGAAGCTGGAACTGGGATTTTCTCCCCGCCTTCATTATTATACCGGCCTGGTTTTTGAACTGACCGGGCAAAATGCAAAAACGCTTGCCTCGGGTGGCCAGTATGACCGCCTGCTAAGGTCCCTTGGAGCAGGCAGGGACATTTCGGCCTCCGGCTGTGCTCTTTGGGTCAACCGGCTAGAGAAAGAGGCAACGGGACCTGAAGGGGGGCAGGGCAATGAATGAACTGATCCTGGCATTGCCCTCAAAGGGGCGCCTTGAAGAGCAGGCCCGGCAGGTCTTTTCTGAGGCCGGCATGAGGATAAACCGCCCCGGTGGTGCCCGCTCTTACCAGGGAGAGGTTGAGGGCAGGCCCGATGTAATGGTCAGGTTCTTGTCGGCCGGAGAGATTGCCAGGGAATTGATCAGGGGCAATCTGCACCTTGGGGTGACCGGTGCCGATCTTGTTCACGAGGCGGCAGAAAACGGTGCCGACATGGTTGATTTTGCCGTTCCCCTCGGATTTGGCCGGGCCGATGTGGTGATTGCGGTGCCAAGGGCATGGATTGATGTTGAGCGCATGAATGATCTTTCGGATGTTGCGGCCGATTTCAGCGCCAGGAGAAACCGCTGGCTGCGGGTTGCAACAAAATATGTAAACCTTACCCGTCGCCATTTTTTCCGGCACGGAATTGCCGAATACCGCATAGTCGAGAGCCTTGGCGCCACCGAGGCGGCCCCTGCTTCCGGGGCTGCCGATTTTATTGTCGACATAACTTCCACGGGCGCTACGCTCATGGCCAACGGCCTGAAAATTCTGGATGACGGGGTGATATTGCAAAGTCAGGCCGGTCTTGTCGTTTCCCGCCGTGCAGAATTTTCCCCGGCTGCCAGAAGGCTGGCGGATTCGATTGTCTCTGCCCTGCAAGGCTCTATTTCCGGCTCCTGAAGATCCAGTTTCTGGCCAGTAAAAAATTTATTGCCAACCCTGCAAGACTGCCCGCCGCCACTCCCATTACCGGCCATTGCCTGACCGGTTCGGCAAAAAACACCAGCCCCGCATAGACGCCGTAATTAACGCTGCCCCCAAAAATCATTGCCGTGAAATACTGGGCGAATTCTTCGGAAGCCGATTTGCCGGTTTCACTGGAGCCATTGCCTGCAGAAAAGGTGAAATTGCGGTTCAGCAGCCAGGTGCCGATTACCGCCAGGGTGAACGAAATCAGGCGCCCGAGATAGGGGCCGGCCAATTCATTGACCAGGGTCAGTATCACGGCATCAATCATGAATCCGGCAACACCGACCATGGAGAACCGCAAGAACTGTTTTTGAGCAGACAAGGTCAACTATCCGGCTTTTCCTGTTCCCTGACACCGGGCACGCCAAGATAGATCAGCCGTTTTGCTTCCGATCTGCCGGTGACCACGCTGTCAAGAATGACTGCACATACCGCCATCAGCATGGCTCCGAGCATTATTATGGCCGCCAGGAAGGCGGTTGGAAAACGCGGCACCAGCCCCGTTTGCAGATATTCCAGTATTATCGGGATGCCCAGGACCAGCGAGGCGGTTGCCATGGAAAATGAAAGCATCAGGTTGACCTGTCTTGGCCGTTCCCGGATCAGCAGGCGCAGTATTGCCTTGGCAATCCGGGCCCCGTCCCTGTAGGTGGAAAGCTTGCTGCTGGACCCTTTGGGCCTTGCATAATAGCTGGTTTCGATTTCCGCATAGGGCGCCCGCAATTCCAGGGCATGAATTGTCAGTTCGGTTTCAATTTCAAACCCCCTGGAAAGGGCGGGAAAGGATTTGACGAACCGGCGTGAAAACACCCGGTATCCTGAAAGCATGTCCGAAAACCCGGCTCCGAATATTCTTGCAACGGTTCCGGTCAGCAGCCGGTTGCCAAAACTGTGACCAAAGCGATAGACCTGCCCTTCGCCGTCGGGCCGGCGCACCCCCACCACCATGTCCAGCCGGTTGTCGATCAGCATATCGACCAGTTCGGGGGCCTTGCCCGCATCATAGGTGCCGTCTCCATCGGCCATGACATAGATATCGGCCTCAACGTCGGCAAAAATCCTCCTTACCACGTTTCCCTTGCCCTTGCTGGGTTCAAAAACAACCGTTGCCCCGGCCTTTCTTGCCACCTCTCCGGTCTTGTCGGTCGAGGCATTGTCAAAGACGAAAATCCGGGCCTGCGGCATGGCCCTGCTGAAGGATTCTATGACCTGGCCAATGGCGGCTTCCTCGTTATGACATGGAAGAACTATTGCAACCCGGTGGCCCCTGTAGGTTTTTTTCATGGAACCTCTCCAACTTTTCCAAATGCATTTTCCAGAACTATGCCAGCATCTTGCTAACAAAACCAAAAAACCCTGAGCACGAAATGTCTGCCGGTTTGGCCCGCATCCCTATTTGGAATCATTTTCCTGATGGGGTTGCAATCCCGGATATCCACACCAATATGAAGCGCTTATCAATATCGGAGTACCTGCTGAATGTCAGAAAACGGCGCCCAGACCATTTCCATTCCATTTCCGTTGCAGGGTGAATGGCAGTTTTTGCGTCCTCCGGGCCACCATCCGTTTGCTTTTGATTTTGTTCAGATGGACAGGCAGCAAGAACGCTATTGTTCTAAAAACTCCCTGTTGAAACTGATTGGCTCGATTCCCGCCAATGCTTATTTTTGCTGGGATAAACCAGTCTACACTCCGGTTTCGGGGCGGGTGATAAGAGCCGGTATTGGCTGGCCGGATCACCAGAATACCAACTTGTTGAAAACAATCATCCTTTGGTACAATGCCACCTATCGTTTTAGGCCCGAGGAAATAAACGGCAGGCTTGATATCAGGCCCAATGCCGGAAATCATGTGATGATTGAAACGCAAGATGGCTATATTGTTTTTCTTGCCCATCTAAGAGATGGCTCGGTTCTTGTTAGCGAGGGTGATGAGGTCAGGAGTGGCGATCTGGTCGGCCATGTGGGAAACTCCGGAAATTCCACAGCTCCCCACCTGCATATCAACCTGTTTGATCAGATGGATGACCCGTAAAGGCCAAGGTTCTTCCCTTTGTGTTTGATGCGTATGAAGAATTAACCGGAACAGGCGAGTGGAAAAAGCGGACAGGTAGTGTGCCTTCAATAAAGTCGTTTATCCGGATTTGACAATTTTGCGCATGTTTAGCATTTTCGGATAATTCAGAATTATTCAAACCAGCAAAAAAGGCGCAACGATTTCGCTGCGCCTTTCTTTTTGGCCGGGGCTGGAAAACCGGCCCCGCCAATATGGGTTGAGTATGCGGACTAGAAGCCCATGCCACCCATTCCGCCCATGCCACCCATGTCGGGAGCACCGCCCACGGCCGGAGTTTCGTCCTTGGGCAGTTCGGCTATCATGGCTTCGGTCGTGATAACCAGCGATGCAACCGAAGTTGCGTCCTGCAGGGCGGTGCGAACCACCTTGACCGGGTCGATGATGCCCATTTCGATCATGTCGCCATATTCGCCATCCTGGGCATTGTAGCCAAAGGTTGCAGAATCACCTTCAAGCACCTTGTTGACGACGACCGAGCCCTCATCGCCCGAATTTTCGGCGATCTGGCGGATGGGGGCCTGCAGAGCCCGGCGGACGATGTTGACGCCGGCTTCCTGATCGGCATTTTCGCCCTTGGTCTTTATGGCACTTACTGCCCGCAGCAAGGCGACGCCACCACCGGGCACAATGCCTTCTTCAACGGCGGCGCGGGTTGCGTTAAGGGCGTCTTCCACCCGGTCCTTGCGTTCCTTGACCTCGACTTCGGTTGCTCCGCCAACCTTGATCACGGCAACACCGCCGGCCAGTTTTGCAAGGCGTTCCTGCAGTTTTTCACGGTCATAGTCCGAGGTGGTGTCTTCGATCTGGGCCTTGATCTGCTCAACCCTTCCGGTGATGTCTTCCTTGCTGCCGGCGCCATCGACAATGGTCGTGGTTTCCTTGGTGATGTCAACGCGCTTGGCGGTTCCGAGCATTTCAAGGGTGACATTTTCAAGCTTGATGCCCAGTTCTTCCGAAATCACCTGTCCGCCGGTCAGGATGGCAATATCTTCCAGCATTGCCTTGCGGCGATCACCAAAGCCCGGTGCCTTTACTGCGCAGACCTTGAGGCCGGCCCGCAGGCGGTTGACCACCAGGGTGGCAAGGGCTTCCCCGTCCACGTCCTCGGCAATGATCAGCAGCGGACGCTGGCTCTGCACCACGGATTCCAGGATCGGCAGCATGGGCTGCAGGCTGGAAAGTTTCTTTTCGTGCAGCAGGATCAGCGGTTCTTCCAGGTCGGCGGTCATTTTTTCCGCATTGGTCACGAAATACGGAGAAAGGTAGCCGCGGTCGAACTGCATGCCCTCAACGACATCGGTTTCCGTATCAAGGGACTTGGCTTCTTCAACGGCGATGACGCCCTCATTGCCCACTCGCTGCATGGCATCGGCAATCTGTTCGCCGATGGCGGATTCACCATTGGCGGAAATGGTTCCTACCTGGGCGATTTCGGCTTCGGTCTTGATTACCTTCTTTGCAGACATCAGGTTGTCCACGACATCCTTGACGGCCAGGTCGATGCCGCGCTTCAGGTCCATGGGGTTCATGCCCGCGGCAACTGCCTTGATGCCTTCGCTGACGATGGAC
>WFPQ01000335.1 GCA_015487515.1 Hyphomicrobiales bacterium
ATTTTGGCGTGGTTGAAATTTCCTTGTGGGGGGAATATGGCTTCTGTTGTCCATATTTTTTGTTCCGATACGGCACGTACGGGAAAAACCCTTCTGGCGCGCGTGTTTGCAGACATGAGTTCGTTGCGCCGTGAGGGCAATCCGATAATTTTCGATACGGACATGTCGGGAAACGGGATCGTGAATTATTTTCCCGGCAAGACCCGTCTCATAGATCTTTCCATGGTTGCCGACCAGGTGGTCATGTTCGATACCATGATGCAATTGCATGAAACCGGGAATCCGGGTCCGGGTTTTCCGGACAGGTTGCCGGATATCGGAAGCGGGGCCTTGGGGGCCGATTTCGTGGTTGACCTTGCGGCCAGTGATCTGGGGCGGTTCTTTGAAATGTTCAATGACATCGGCTTTGAGCGCGGGGCGGAGGAAGCAGGGCTGGATGTGCGGATCTATTACATGGTCAACTGGTCGCTCAAATCCCTGCAAAGAACGGACCGGATAAGATCCATGCTGAAAAGCAGCGAGTTTTTCGCGGTGCGCAACATGGGGGTTCAGGCCTTTTCATTCACCCCCCGGCCCCACGAGGCCGACCTGGTTCCCCAGATAGACATTTCCCTGTTCCTGAAGGCCCTGTCTCCCAGTGTCTTTGCCATTGTCAACGAGAAGGACTTCTCCTTTGCCCGTTTCGTTTCCGGGGAATATACGGAGATGAAAACCAGGGCCAACCGGGAAATATGGAATTTTCTGGAAGGTATCTATAACCAGACCAGCCTGCCGGCCCGGGGCTCGATGATGAGTTGAAATCATGACAGAGCGGGCAATTGCCGTTTTTCATTCCGGGGCATCGGGGCGTTTTTCAAACTGATAGGCCGATCCTGCATCGTCCAGGGCGGCAGGCACGCGCATGGCCAGGTTCTGGCGCTCGAATTCCTCGAACCATTCAGCCCATGGCACCATTTCAATGCCTCCCCCATGGTCATTTCCTGCCCCCTGTTCATGGAGGTAGCGCTGGCCGAATGCCAGGTGCAGCCGGTTTCTGAAACCCCCATGGCCATCGGGAACGGGGATCATGGCCGGATTTCCGGCCCGGGCGGACACCCAGGCACGGATTTCCTGGTGATCGGTGAGAATTCTTGACATCTTGCGCACCCGTTCTGGTCAGACATGAATCATAGATGGGGTTGGATAATGCCTGGATCAAGCCGGATGATGGTTCAATTCAGCCCGGAAGTGTTCTGGCTGCTCAGGTTCTGCCTTGTTATGTGCAGGCGTTTGCGCTTTGGTCCGGATGCAATGGCCGATGAGCGGTCGGTGGCCGCCAGCAATGGATGGAGATTGTTCACGAGCGAACCGGTTCGAAATCACAAGGGATATCCAGAACCTGCAACATGACCCAGATCATGCGACTGGCAAGGGCCTTGACCAGGGCGATTATCCGTTCTGCAAACGGGGTGACATGCAGGGGGTTCATGCGGCCAAGTTCATACATGACCCTGACGGCGTTATATATGACCCTGACGGTGTCATATATGGGCTTGACGGCGTCATGGCGGGCTCCCTTTTGCCTGATCGGGCGATCTGCAAAAGCTTGCGCACCAGGTCATGATCCGGATTTTCAGACAGTTGCCTGTCTATTTCGCGGGCAAGTTCAATATCGGGCTGCGGATCCCTGCGGCAAGGGATGAGGCCAGGCGTTTTTCAATGACAATTTTCAAAACCGGCAACCGGTATCAAGGGCAAGTTCCACCATTTCCACAAGCGAGGTTTCCCGTTCCTTCGGGGCTATCTCCTGGCCGGTGACCAGGCAGTCCGTCATGGTGCAGATGGCCAGGGCCCGGGCGTTGAAGCGGGCCGCCAGCGTATAGATGGCGGCGGCTTCCATTTCCACGGCCAGCACGTTGTGGGCCGGCAGTTCCCCGTAGGATTTTGCCCCTTCGGGCACATAGAATATGTCCGAGGAAACCACCGAGGCCACGTGGCTTTTCAGCTTGCGCTTCCTGGCAAGTTCCACGGCGGTGCTGAGCAGGTCATAGTCGGCAAAGGGGGCATAGGTGAAGGGGCTGAAAAGATTGTTCATGGTGCTGTCGGTGGCGGCCGAGATGGCAATGACGAGATCACGCACCCTGACCCTTTCATGCAGGCCGCCGCAGGTGCCGACCCGGATCAGGTTTTTAACCCCGTAACTGTCAAGGAGTTCATGGACATAGATGGCGGTCGAGGGCTGGCCCATGCCGGTGGCCTGCACCGAAACCGCTCTGCCCTTCCACCTGCCGGTGAATCCCAGGCAGTTTCTTATGCCATTGACCTGTCTTGCATCATCAAGAAAATTTTCGGCAATCCACCTGGCCCGCAATGGGTCGCCGGGCAGCAATACGGTATCGGCATAATCGCCGGGCTTGGCTTCGTTGTGGGGGGTCAATTTGCGCTCCTTGAAAAATCGATCAAATTGCCGTTGAACTTGGCATTATCAGGCTTTGAGGGCAAGAGAGCTTCAAGAGAGCTTGACGCCGGGGCCTTGCGGGTTCAAATAGCCGGGTTCGTGATCGGGTAATGCAAGGCAAACGGAAGCAGATCGTGGGATACAGGATTTTCATAGACGGGGAAGCGGGAACCACCGGATTGCAGATCCGTGAGCGGCTTGCAAGGCGTTCCGATCTGGAATTGCTGAAAATTCCCCATGACAAGAGAAAAGACATGGCCACGCGTGCCGAGTTGCTTAACGAGGCCGACATTGCCATCTTGTGCCTGCCCGATGAAGCTGCACGGCAGGCGGTATCCATGATCTCCAACCGCAGGACCCGGGTCATCGATGCCTCTTCGGCCTTTCGCACCGATGGGGAATGGACCTATGGGTTTGCCGAGATGCACCGGGAGCAGGGCAAGAAGATCGCTTCTGCCATGCGGGTGAGCAATCCGGGATGTTATCCCCAGGGGCCGATAGTGCAATTGGCGCCCCTGATCAGGGCCGGCCTTGTTCCAGCTGACATGTCAGTCAGTGTGAATGCGATTTCCGGCTATAGCGGGGGCGGGCGCCAGATGATCGAAAAATATCGGGAAATGGGCGAGGATGCCCCGGTCTATTCCCCTTATGCCCTGGAATTCAACCACAAGCATCTGCCGGAAATGACCCTTTATTCCGGCCTTGACCGGGAGCCTTTGTTCCAGCCGGCGGTGGGCAATTATGCCCAGGGCATGATGTGCATGATACCGCTGCAGCTTTCGCAGCTGGCAAGGGTGCCAACGGGCAGGGATCTGCATGGGGTCATTGGCGAACACCTGGCAATGATAGAGGGGGGTTGGGTGGAACTGGTGGAATTCGAAGCCGGGATGGAGCCGGGCGACTTGAACCCGCAGGCCCTTAACGGCACCAACAGGATGCAGCTTCATGTCTTTGCCAATGACCGGCGGGGCCAGGCCCTGCTGGTGTCGGTATATGACAATCTGGGCAAGGGAGCCTCGGGGGCAGCGGTGCAGAATCTTGACCTGATGCTGGGAACGGGCCGGCAGGACCTGGCGGGTTCCTAGCAGGGGAATTGCAGGGGAATTGCAGGTGGTATGGAACATGGCCTGCGCCCGATCCGGGGGGATTGCTTGACCTTCGCGGGCCGATGGTTAAAACAGGCCTGAAGACATCATGGCCGTTTGGCCGGACCGGGCGCAGGGAGCTTTGAAAAATGGAAAAATTCACCAGACTGACCGGTGTTGCGGCGCCTCTGCCGATAGTCAATATCGACACCGACATGATCATTCCAAAGCAATATCTAAAGACCATAAAGCGCACCGGGCTGGGGCGGGCCCTGTTTTCGGAAATGCGCTATAATGAGGATGGCAGCGAGAACCCGGATTTCGTTCTGAACAAGCCCGCCTACAGGGATGCCGCCATATTGATTGCCGGGGACAATTTCGGCTGCGGATCCTCTCGCGAGCATGCGCCCTGGGCCCTGAAGGACTTTGGTATTCGCTGCGTGATTTCCACCAGCTTTGCCGATATTTTTTATAATAATTGTTTCAAGAACTCCATCTTGCCCATAGTGGTAAGCCCTGAACAGCTGGAAGCCCTGATGGATGATGCGGGGCGCGGTTCCAATGCCACCATCAGCATCGATCTTGAGGCCCAGACCATAAAGGGTCCGGACGGGGGCACCATTGAATTTGAAATCGATCCGGCCCGAAAGAATGCCTTGCTCGAAGGGCTGGATGATATCGGGCTCACCCTTGGCAAGGGGGACTTTATCGATGCCTTTGAAAAAAAGACGCAGACCGAGCGGCCCTGGATCTGACTTGAATTCCAGCCCGGTTACCGGGGCCCGGGACCTGGATATTGACCGGGAAGAGGGCAAATTTCAGGGCAGGGGCTTGTGGCGGGCACCAGAGAATGCCGGGGAAAGACAGCAGGTAGGATATGGCAAGGCATATTTCTTCGGGATCTGACTTTGAAAGGGATTTTGGCTATTCACGGGCCGTAATTGACCGGGACATGGTTCATGTGGCCGGCACGACGGGATATGATTACGAACGGATGATCCTGCCGGATGATGCGGGGGAGCAGGCAAGGAACACGCTCGGGACCATAGAAAAAACCCTGAAGGAAGCGGGTTGTTCGCTGGATGACGTGGTCAGGGTGCGCTATTATGTTTCTGACGTGAAATATCTGGAGATCATCAAGCCGATCGTTGCAAAAGCCTTCGCTCGGGCAAGGCCTGCGGCAACCCTTGTCATTGCCGCCCTGATTGAACCGGAAATGAAGATTGAAATAGAGGTTACCGCCAGAATCGGGGCTTTTGATTCTTGAAG
>WFPQ01000336.1 GCA_015487515.1 Hyphomicrobiales bacterium
GGCCAAAAGTACCCCGGGGGCAGAACTGCATGGCGGAAAACGGGGGAAGCACCTGAACGGACCAACCGAACAGAGCACCTGCACAGAGCATGAGAGACGGGGACCGGGGACATTCCGTGTCAAAAGCCAGATCAGGAACGGGCCGGCAGAACCTTCGGTCCAAACTGCCCCAGGGGATCCTGAGGGGATCCTGCAGCAAAATGACCATGGGATAATGCCGGCAAAAACCGACAGAAAATCCAAAAACCGGCAACAGGCAACAACAACAGAAACAGGTTGCGGCAAAATAACCCGGAAAAAGAAAGGTCTTCAAAACGCTCCCGGCCTGTCACGGCGAAAGAACGGCTGCCGGGCCTTTTTGGGGTCGGTTTTTTCAAAGACGTCATCGTCAAGGGTGGAGAGCCTTATATCGCTCCATTCAACGGGCATGCCCATATGCTGAAACAGGCCAAAGGACGCGCATTCATGGTATGGCAACTCCTCCGGCAGGCGGTGAGTGTTTTCATCACAGGTCCACTCACCGGGCTCTGGCGAGGCTTCGGGCCAGATGCGAAAGCGAACCCTGTTGAACCTGCCGGTCAATTGAATCTGATGACGGACCCGATAAGCCACACCCCGGCTTATATCCACTTTTGCCGGCGGGTTGGTGGCAATGGCCCACTCCTCCGGGGAGCCGGAATGATCGCCCCAGGCAATGAAACTTCTGGCCCCGCCCGAAGGCATTGCAACGGCCATGCCGGCGCTGGACCAGCCAACCTTGATACCACGGGGAGGCACTCCTTCGACCATGCCCACGTGAAAATCACTCAGGCCGAGCCATTTCGAATGGCGCGGCTCAAGAAAACGAACCCTGTATGTGGCCTGCTGGCTTTTGCCCGGCGAACCGATGACCAGCAGGGCATCGGGAGCAACCGGGGCCCGTGAGCGGATGAGATTGGCTCCCCTGTCAAGATCAAAGGCACCGTTGACCACCTGTCCTACCTGCTGAATGTCAGAAAAACTTCTCAGGTCACTCAAGTCCATATCCTGCGGCAAAGGCCTGGGGTTCCAGTCAAAATCAATTGTCTGAAGAACCGTGTCACCACCGGCCTTTACAGCCAGTTTCAGACAATTGGCTCCTTTTTGCAAATGGGGATCATGCCTTGAAATCTCGATGCAGAATTCACCAAAATGACGGCAGCGCAACTCCCCCGGGGTTTTCTTGTACCCATTGAGCCAGTCAACCCCATCATCATGAACGGACTCCACATAGAACGGCCTGTATTCACCACCGTTCAGGCTGAATTCCGACCGTTCGGGAATTTCGGTCAATCCATTTATCATTCCGGGAAATGTCAGATCCTGCAGGCGAAACCGAAATTGCTGGGACAGGGAACAGGTGGGGTCTATGGTATGCATGGCAAAACATCCGGTTCAATTATGGCAAAACGTTGCCAATGATTGATTTGGTATGATAGGTTTGTCAAGGTGCGTCATTATCCCCGGCAAGCAGGACATGGAGCAGAACTATGGGCAATAACAACCAGGGCAATAACAATACGGACTGCAGCAGGGGGGGCGGCAAAAACGGAAACGAAAATGACAGTAACGGGAAAAATGCCAGGAAATTTCGCTCCCGGGACTGGTTTGACAATCCTGATCACATCGACCTGACGGCGCTTTATCTTGAAAGATTCATGAATCATGGCACCACCCCGGAAGAACTGCAGTCCGGCAAGCCGATAATAGGCATTGCCCAATCCGGCTCGGACCTCAATCCCTGCAACAGGATTCACCTTGACCTTCTGGGGCGCATTCGCGACGGAATTCGCGATGGAGGAGGAATTCCCCTGTCTTTCCCAACCCATCCCACATTCGAGAACTGCAAGCGGCCAACAGCCGCACTGGACCGCAATTTAGCCTATCTGGGACTGGTCGAAATCCTGAACGGCTATCCCTTGGATGCCGTGGTCCTGACCACGGGATGCGACAAGACCACCCCTTTCATGCTGATGGCCGCCATAACCGTGGACATACCGGCCATAGTGCTTTCGGGCGGACCAATGCTGGATGGGTGGCACGAGGGCAGGCTTGTTGGATCCGGGACCGTGATCTGGAAAAGCCGCCACGACCTGGCAGCAGGCCTGATCGATGAAAGAACCTTCATGGAGCGGGCTGCACAAAGCGCCCCCTCCCCCGGTCATTGCAATAC
>WFPQ01000337.1 GCA_015487515.1 Hyphomicrobiales bacterium
CTGATTTGGGAATCCATATTCGATTCAAACTAAATCTGAACTGCTCTAGTTCAGGCGTGCACCCACATCCTTTATGGCCGCATCCACCAGGGCATCTCCCTTGTCCGCCATTTGTTCGACCAGCAGGGTCCTTGCCGCATCCACGGCAATTTCCGCGGAACGCGAGCGTACCTCGGCAATGGCCTGAGATTCGGCCTGGGCGATTTTTTCTTCCACCGATTTTGTGCGCCTTGCTATCATTTCTTCCAGTGCGACCTTGGCTTCTTCGGCTATTCGCACTGCCTCTTCCTCGGCGGCTGCAATGATTTCATCCGCTTCGCTCTGGGCGGATTTGCGCTTGCGTTCATATTTTGCCAGCAGGGCCTGCGCTTCTTCGCGAAGTTTTTTTGCTTCGTCCAGATCCTGTTGGATTTTGGAGATTTTATTGTCCAGAAAGCCCAGTACCATATGGGGGACTTTCATGTAGACCAGCAGTCCCAGAAAAAGAAAATACCCGGCAGCAGTCCAAAAAGTACTGTCCAACATCGAATTATCCCTTCACCACTGTGCTGACCGCGGAACGTGCTTCTTTTATGCTTATCTTGCCGGTGAGTTTGCTGACCAGGGCAACCGTTGTTTCCGCTGCAATCTGTTCGACATTTTCCAGGGCCTGTTCCTTGGTTTTTTGAATTCTGGCCTCTGCCGATGCCATCTGTTTGGCCAGTTCCGCTTCCACTTCGCGCCGCTTGTTGTCAAGCTGTTCCTTCACGTCGTTGCGGGTCTTGTCGGCCAGGGCATGGGACTTGGCCCGGGCGGCGGCCAGTTCGGTTTCATAGGCCTCGATTGCCTGATCCGTTTTCTGGCGCAGGCGCTCCGCCTCGGCCAGGTCTCCCTCGATCCGGTCGCGCCTGACTTCCAGTATCTCGCCGATTCTTGGCAGCGCCACCTTGCTCATCAGCAGGTAAAGGGCCCCGAATGTTATTGCCAGCCAGAACAGCTGGGGACCATAGGTCGTGGTATCAAAAGGCGGGAATACCGCTCCTTCCACGTTGTGGGAAGAAACTTCGGTCTTTTCTCCCGTGCCGTGACCGGAGGCCTGCACGGATTTTTCACCCGCCTCGTTTTCGACCACGATGATTGTATTTTCCTGCGCCTGTGCTTCGGCCTGTTGCTGTTCATCAACCTGGGCCTGTGCCACCAGCAGTTGCTGTGCAGGGTCACGGGGAGAAAGACCGTTCCCCAAACCCTGATCTGTCATGCCTTGATCTGTCATGCCGGATAGAGACATACTTCGTACCCCGTTATATGATACACCCCGTTAGAGCGAAACATCAGGCTTGCCAGCCCTGGAACGCAGCATATGAGGCAGCCTGTTCAAAGCTGCCTCAGATCTGCACCGTTAACTGCGGTTTCTTAAAGAACGAACAGCAGCAGCAGGGCCACGAGCAGCGAGAAGATGCCCAGGGCCTCGGTAACGGCAAAGCCGAAGATCAGGTTGGAAAACTGGCTTGCGGCCGCTGCCGGATTGCGCAGGGCTCCGGAAAGATAGTTGCCGAAAATGATGCCCACGCCAACACCTGCGCCGCCCATTCCGATCGTGGCAATGCCTGCGCCGATGAATTTTGCTGCTTCTGCTTCCATTTGTAGTCTCCTTTGAGGTGATTTGATTGATTGGTATTATGTGGTTACCGGGTGATTTTGGGTCAGTGCCCGGGATTGATGGCGTCGTTCAGATAGACGCATGTCAGAATTGTGAACACGAAAGCCTGCAGGGCCGAAACCAGGAACTCCAGCCCGGTCAGGGCCACGGTCATTCCAAGGGGCAGGATTGCCCCGACTATGCCCAGCGCTCCCATCGAGGTAAGGGTAACGACAAACCCGGCGAAAACCTTGAGCACGATATGTCCGGCAAGCATGTTTCCGAACAGCCTGAGGCTCAGGCTCAGGGGCCGGGACAGGAATGACAGTATTTCTATCGGAACCACCAGGATAAGCACCACCGCAGGGACTCCGGAGGGAACGAACAGTTTCAGGAAGCCAAACCCGTTTTTCATGACTCCGTATACTATGACTATGGTCATCACCAGCAGGGCCAGGGCCACGGTAACGATCAGCTGGCTGGCGACCGTAAAGAAATATGGGTACATGCCGAACATGTTGGTAATCAGTATGAACATGAACAGCGAGAATACGAACGGGAAGAACTTCATGCCCTCATTGCCGGTTGCCCCTCGCACCATGTTGGCAATGAACTCGTATAATATCTCCGATACCAGCTGCACCCTCGAGGGAACCAGGCCCCTTCCCCGGGTGGAAAGGATCAGGTAGCCGGCAATGAGTCCGACGCTCAACACCATGAACAGGGCGGAATTGGTAAATACCAGTTCGATGCCATTGGCTCCGTTTTCATCGGCGCCCACGGTTCCGAAGGAAAACAGGGTGTAGATATTGAACTGGGAAATCGGATCTGTAGTTGCCACTCAATCAGCCTCTCTAGCCAAAATTAGTCGTCATCATCATCGTCATCTACCGGCACCAGCTTGTCTGGATCCGGTTTGGGCGCTGCTGCATTCATTTCAGCTGCCGCCCTGGTAACATTTAGCACCCCCGCTGCAAATCCCAGCATCATCAGCACGATCATCATGATCGGCCTGGTGCCAAAGAAGGCATCAAGAGCCAGCCCGAGGGCCGTGGCCACTATGACCGCGGCAACGAACTCCGAGGCCATCCGAAAAGCGCGCCCGGCCCCGGTCAGTTCATTCTGACGCATGGCAAAGGCTGCGGCAATCCCGAGCCGTTCGCCCCTGGCCCGCTGGATCTTGTCACCCAGCTTGCCGGTTTCCGGTCTTTTGGGAGTTGAATTTGGCTGTTTTCCACGCTTGAAATCAGCCATTTAGAACTCCCGTTCGACCAGTTCTTTCGTGCTCTTGAGGTGCCCCTCAAAGTCGGCGGAACCATAGTGTCACTAAATAGCGGTGTCAAGCAATCCTGTCCCTTATTAAGACCTTGATTCGTATCAATAAAATGGAAAAAATATTTTCCATTGCCCGCGAATGGTCCCATGATCCCAAGAGTCGGCACAAAGCCTATACGGCCTCCTGCACGGCCTGGGCCGTTGCCAGGTCTACTGATACCAGCTGGCTCACCCCCTTTTCGGCCATGGTAACGCCAAACAGCCTGTCTACCCGGGCCATGGTTATCGGGTTGTGAGTTATTATCAGGAATCGGGTCTGCGTGCGGGCCCGCATGGAATCCAGCAGGTTGCAGAACCGCTCGATATTGGCATCATCCAGCGGAGCATCGACTTCATCAAGAACACAGATCGGAGCCGGATTGGTCAAGAATACCGCAAATATCAGGGCCATTGCGGTCAGGGCCTGTTCTCCGCCTGAAAGCAGCGACAGGGTTTGCTGTTTCTTGCCCGGGGGGCGGGCCAGGATTTCGAGTCCGGCCTCCAGCGGATCATCGCTTTCAACGAATACCAGTTTGGCCTCGCCTCCATTGAACAGGGAGGTGAACAATTCTGCAAAATGGGCATTTACCTTGTCAAAGGCCTCGTTCAGCCTGGCCCGCCCTTCCTTGTTCAGGCTGGCTATTCCGGTGCGCAGTTTTGAAATGGCGCTGATCAGGTCATCTCTGTCCCTTGTCATGGTGTCAAGTTTTTCGCTCACCTCTTTCATTTCCTGTTCGGCCGAAAGGTTCACCCCTCCCAGCCGTTCACGTTCTGCCTTGAGGCGTTCGACCTTTTTTTCGGTCTGCTGGATATCGGGCAGCGGGTCCTGGGGCCTTATTCCGGCCGCCTCTGCGGTTTGTTCGGCCCTTATCCCCATGGTTTCCCGCACGATTTCCTCGATCTGCTGTCTCTGTTCCTTCAGTCCCTTCAGCCTTTCGTCGATTCTTGCCATTTCGGTGCTGATTTCGTTCAGGGCTCTGCCGGCTTCCCTGCTGGCCCGGTCCGCCTCTCCATGGAGGATCTGGGCCTTGTTCAAATTGTCCGAGGCAAGCCTGTACTGGCCTGTTGCTTCTTCCAGTTTTTCGTCCAGTTCATCGCGTTTTCTTGCATTTTCATCAGGGGTTCCGGCCAGTGTTTCAAGCTGTTTTCTTATTTGCCGTTCGCGGGATTCAAGTATTGCAAGCTGTTCAAGTGCCCCGCTACGCCTTTTTTGCCAGCTTTGCATTTCATTTTGCAACTGCCTCAGCCTGTTGCTGCGCATGTGCTCGGAATTTTCAAAGTTCGCCAGGGTCATCCTTGCCGACTGGCTGGCGGCGTTTGCCCGGGCCAGTTCGTCATCGGCAGTTCTTGCCTGTTTTTCCGCTTCTTCCTCCGCCTGGCAGTTTTCCAGGTCTTTTTTTGCGTCCAGGTAAATCTCTCTTGCTTCTTCAAGGCTGGCTTTCAGTCTGATGCGGGCTTCCTCCAGTGCGCTTTGCCTTGTTACCAGATTTCCCACGGATTTTTGTGCCGCATCCAGTTTTTCCTGGGCCCTGGCCAGTTGCCTTTGTGCATCCTGCCAGTCGTCCCGCTGTTTTTTCGCTTCTTCCTGTCTGTTCGCAAGTTCGGTTTTCAATTGTTTTATTCTGCCTGAAAACCGTTCCAGATTTTGCCTTTCCAGATCTATTTCTATGTCAAGATCTGCCAGCCGGTTGCGCTGCGAGAGTCTCTGGGCGGCCGGACTTGGTGCATCTGCCTTGGCCACCAGCCCGTCCCACCTCCACAGGTCTCCTTCGGTGGTGACCAGTCTCTGGCCTGTTTGCAGCCTGCCCATCAGCTTCGGGCCATCCCCGGCATTTACGATTCCCACCTGCCTTAGTCCGCGTTGCAGGATTTTTGCTCCGCTTACGAATTCACAAAGCGGCACCGCCCCTTCAGGAAGTTCCGGGTCATCATCCATTGCCCCCGGCTCGCTCCAGTGTATGGGAGCCCCGTTGTCGGAAGATGCTTCAAGGTCATCGCCAAGGGCCACCGCCAGTGCGATTTCATATCCCGGCCTTACTTTCAGCCTGTCAATTATTGCCGGCCAAAGCCCGTTGTCTTTTATGTTCAATACCCGGGCCAGGGTTTCGGCCTCGCTTTCCAGCCGGTTTAACTTTCCTTCGATTTCCCGCAGTTCGGGCTCGTTGCTGCTTAATTCCTCCTGGGCCAGCCGCAGGGCTTTTTCTGCTTCTGCGGTTCCCTTTTCCGCCCGGGCCGAAAGTTGTTTTGCCGCATCCAGTTCGAGCCGGCACTGTTCCGTTGTCCTGTCCGCATTCAGTTCGCCCTGGATTTTTTTGGTTTCCTGCTCCACTTCACTGATCTGTCGTTTCATCTTTTCCATGCGGTTGCCTGCTTCCCGCATGGACCGTTCGGCCTGGGAGCGGTGGGCCCGCAACTGGGCCAGGGCCTGGGTTGCAAGGCGAGCCTTGTCCTGGGCTTCTTTCAGCAGTGCCTGTTTTCTTTCGAATTCCTTCCTGGCCTCCTGCATTGCCTCCGACTGATTTTCATTCTGCCTTGCAAGTTCGGATTTTTCTTTTTCATATTCATCCAGCAACTGTTCGCTTTCGGCCACCAGGCGGTTTTCCCTTTCCATGTCACTGGCGACCTGCTTTTGCCGGTTTTCCAGGTCGGCCTGCATGCTGCCGGCCTTCTTGATTTCCACTTCCAGCTGTTCCCGCAGGATTTTAAGGCGTTGAACTATCGCTCCCTTTTTTGCTTCCTCCTCGCGCAGGGGGTGCTGGGCTTTTTCCGCTTCCTCAAGGGCCAGGTTGGCCTTGTATTCTTCGTGTTTTGCATCGGCCAGTCTCGAGATCATCTGTCCCTGTCGGGCCTCGGCTTCCTTTTCTGCAATTCTTGCGGTTGCCCAGCGCACGTGAAACAGGGCCGCTTCTGCTTTTCTTATATGGCCTGAAATGTTCCGATAGCGCACTGCCAGCCTGGATTGCCGTCTCAGATTTTCCAGTTGCCCTTCGACCTGGGCGATTATGTCATCCACCCTTTCAAGGTTGCTTTCGGCTCCCTTGAGGCGCAGTTCTGCCTCATGCCGCCTCGAATATAGCCCTGAAATTCCGGCTGCCTCCTCCAGCAGAGCCCGCCGCTTTACCGGTTTTGCTGCTATCAGTTCACCGATCTGTCCCTGCCGCACCAGGGCCGGAGAGTGGGCTCCGGTCGAAGCATCGGCAAACAGCAGTTGCACGTCCCGCGCCCTGACATCGCGCCCGTTGACCTTGTAGACTGAACCGCTCTGGCGCTCTATTCGCCTTGTTACCTCAAGAATGTCGGAGTCATTAAGTGCGTTTGGAGCCTTTCGTTCGGAATTGTCCAATATCAGGGTAACCTCGGCCGAATTGCGCCCGGGCCGGTTCCTGGAACCGGAGAAAATCACATCATCCATCTCCGAGCCGCGCATGGCCTTGTACGAGCTTTCTCCCATGACCCAGCGCATGGCTTCCATCAGATTGGACTTTCCACACCCGTTCGGCCCGACGACTCCCGTCAGCCCGGGTTCCAGGTAAAGGTCTGTAGGATCGCAAAAGCTCTTGAAACCGTGCAATTTCAGGCGCTGGAATTTCATTTCCGCCTCCAGCCCTGTCTCCGGTTGCTCGTGAAGATCATCACCCCGTGCCGGCTGCTGAAATCACTGATTCCATTGCCGGTCCCAAAAACCCCCGTCCCATGCAGGATCTTTTTTGGGTATGGTGTTTTCAGGACAAGGCTCAGCCTATCCCAGCAGCGGGTCGACCCGTGCTGCCATTTCTTCAATGGTCTGGTGTCCTGAAAGCATTTTGCCATTGATATAAAACGTCGGTGTTCCCGTTAATCCGAATTCGTCAAGCGCCTGATCGCGCACCTGTTCCAGAGCAACGAAAACCTCTTGATTCGTCAAGGCGTTTTCAAAGCTTTCCTCAGTAAAGCCCAGTTCCATGGCCACGGCCAGCAGGTCCCTGCGCGGAGTCTGGGAGCGGGACCATATTTCCTGGGACCGGAAATAGGCTTCGATCACATTGTGATACATATCCTCGCCTGCTGCGTCTGCAAGCATGAATACCACTGCATCGAGCACATTCCGGGTAAAGGGGCGCAAGATGAAAGTAAGCTTGTCGTTTTCGATATAGTCGGCCTTGAACCGGGGATAGGTCTCGTTGTGAAAGGCGGCGCAGAACGGACAGGTCGGAGAAGTATATTCGATCACCGTAACTCCTGTTCCTGTCTGCCCGGAGCCAAGTATGGCCCTGTCAACCCATCCCCTTGGTTTCATCAGGGCGTCCACATCGTAAACCTTGCCTTCGTCCGCAAAAGCTGACGAGATGCCTGAAAATCCGCCGGCCGTTGCCGCGGCGGTGAAAAACATGGCTCTTCTGCGGGTTATGTTCATTTTGATATCTCCGGATTAAGTGAAACGGAGCTGTTCTGGGTAAAGAAAGTGGCCAAATAAGGCGGAACGGGAAAAAACCCGCCATTTTCCTCACAAAAAGTTGATCTGGCGGCCGCGGACCGCCTTTCGGGCTGTTTCAGGGGGTGTTCTTGCCAGGGGTGTTCTTGTCAGGGGGTGTTCTTGCCGTTTTTGATAAAAATTCCCCGTCCCAGCTGCCGCAGGGCACTTTTCATCTCGTCATCGGCAACATTTTCCACCGTGTCTTCAATTCTTGAGTTGATTTCGGCAGGCAGGTTCATTCCGGTGATGTTTTTGTGATCCGGATTTTCTTCTGTCTGGCCGGACCGGGGAAATGGCTGGCTTGAAAGTTTTACCGCTTCCACC
>WFPQ01000338.1 GCA_015487515.1 Hyphomicrobiales bacterium
GCCCTTAACCGGCTTGCGGCCGAGGATCCGAGCTTCAGGGTGGCTTCCGACGAGGAAAGCGGGCAGACCATCATCTCGGGAATGGGCGAGTTGCACCTGGACATCCTGATCGACCGCATGAAGCGAGAATTCAGCGTGGAGGCCAATGTGGGCCAGCCGCAGGTGGCCTATCGCGAGACCATTACCAAGTCCACCGACGTGGATTATACCCACAAGAAGCAGTCGGGCGGTTCGGGACAGTTTGCCCGGGTAAAACTGACCGTGGAGCCCAACGAGCCGGGGGCAGGCTTCGAGTTCGGCAATACCATCGTGGGCGGAAATGTTCCCAAGGAATATATTCCGGGGGTCGAAAAGGGTGTTCTGAGCGTGATGAATGCGGGGGTCCTGATCGGCTTCCCGGTCGTGGATGTCAAGGTCACCCTTACCGATGGCGCCTATCACGACGTGGACAGTTCGGTCCTTGCCTTCGAGATTGCCGGGCGGATGGGCTTTCGCGAGGCCTTGAGGCAGGCGGGGCCGAAACTGCTGGAGCCCATCATGAAGGTGGAAGTGGTTACTCCCGAAGATTACATGGGGGACGTCATCGGCGACCTGAATTCCCGGCGCGGGCAGATTCAGGGGACCGAGGCACGCGGCGTGGCCACCATGATCGAGGCGTTTGTTCCCCTGGCCAACATGTTCGGCTATGTGAACAATCTGCGTTCCATGAGCCAGGGACGGGCGCAATATTCCATGCAGTTTGACCACTATGAGCAGGTGCCAGCGGCCACTGCCGAAGAAATAATGGCGAAATACCGATAACAGACAACCAGAATCAAAGTTGGCTTGCAGGCTGACATACCTACGGAGAAAAGAAAATGGCTAAGGTTAAGTTTGATCGTTCCAAACCCCACGTTAACATTGGCACAGTCGGCCATGTTGACCATGGCAAGACCACTTTGACAGCGGCTATCACCAAGGTGCTTTCGGAAGCCGGTGGTGCAGAGGTGACCGCGTTTGACGAAATCGACAAGGCTCCCGAGGAAAAAGCCCGCGGAATCACGATTTCCACTTCGCACGTGGAATATGAAACCGAAAACCGTCACTATGCCCACGTGGACTGTCCCGGCCACGCCGACTATGTCAAGAACATGATCACCGGTGCAGCCCAGATGGATGGTGCCATACTGGTGGTCTCCGCTGCCGATGGTCCTATGCCCCAGACCCGTGAGCATATCCTGCTGGCCCGCCAGGTTGGTGTTCCCTCCCTGGTCGTCTACCTGAACAAGGTCGACCAGGTTGATGATGAAGAACTGCTGGAACTGGTGGAAATGGAAATCCGCGAACTGCTTTCCTCCTACGATTTCCCCGGTGACGACATTCCGATAGTTAAGGGGTCTGCCCTTGCCGCCCTTGAGGGACGTGATGATGAAATCGGCAAGAATTCCATCATAGAGCTGATGAAGGCCGTTGATGAATACATTCCGACCCCGGCCCGTCCCAAGGATCAGCCGTTCCTGATGCCGATCGAGGACGTGTTCTCGATCTCCGGTCGTGGTACCGTTGTTACCGGCCGTGTCGAGCGCGGGGTTATCAATGTTGGCGAGGAAGTGGAAATCGTCGGCATCAAGGAAACCCAGAAAACAACCGTTACCGGCGTTGAAATGTTCCGTAAGCTGCTTGACAGCGGCGAGGCAGGGGACAATATCGGTGCCCTGATCCGTGGTATCGACCGCACCGAAGTGGAACGCGGCCAGGTTCTTTGTGCTCCCGGTTCCGTCACTCCCCACATCAAGTTCGTCGGCGAAGCTTATATCCTGAGCAAGGATGAAGGTGGCCGTCATACGCCGTTCTTTACCAATTACCGTCCCCAGTTCTATTTCCGTACCACTGACGTTACCGGTGTCGTGACCCTGCCGGACGGAGTTGAAATGGTCATGCCCGGTGACCGGGTTGAAATCAGCGTCGAACTGATCGTGCCGATCGCCATGGAAGAAAAGCTGCGCTTTGCTATCCGTGAAGGTGGCCGCACCGTTGGTTCGGGTGTTGTTTCCAAGATCATAGAATAGTCTTTGCCGGCGCACCCCGCTTCAGCAGGGGTGGTGCGCCGGTTTCTGCTCTCCGGCCGTGCCGGGGGCTACTTGAAAAAAGTTGTTTGGCCCCGGGCCAATTGTTTGGAAAAGCGAAATGAAAAGTCAGAACATTCGTATACGGCTGAAGGCCTTTGACCATCGCGTTCTTGATGTGTCGACGCGCGAAATCGTTTCTACGGCGAAGCGCACCGGTGCCCAGGTTCGCGGGCCTATTCCCCTGCCGACGCGAATTGAGAAATTCACCGTCAACCGGTCTCCCCACGTGGACAAGAAAAGCCGGGAACAGTTCGAGATCCGCACCCACAAGAGGCTGCTGGACATAGTCGAGCCGACTCCCCAGACGGTTGATGCATTAATGAAACTCGATCTCGCCGCCGGCGTTGACGTTGAAATTAAGCTCTAGTTCGGGCTTATAAGAAAGAGGTTGAACCGATGCGTTCTGGATTGATCGCACAGAAGCTGGGCATGACCCGCATTTTTACCGAGGACGGCACCAATGTGCCGGTCACGGTGCTGGGTCTGCAAAACTGCCAGGTGGTGGGCCAGCGGACGGAAGATAAGGATGGCTATACCGCGCTGCAACTGGGCGCCGGTGCTGCCAAGGTTAAAAATGTTTCCAAGGCGCGGCGGGGGCAGTTTGCCCTGGCCCGGGTCGAGCCGAAACGCTGCGTGGCCGAGTTTCGGGTCAGCGAGGACAATCTGATAGAGGTTGGCGCTTCCATGCTTGCCGACCATTTCGTCGATGGCCAACTGGTGGACGTTACCGGAACTTCGGTGGGCAAGGGCTTTGCCGGGGCCATGAAGCGTCACAATTTCGGCGGGCTTCGGGCAAGTCATGGTGTCTCCATCTCCCATCGTTCCCACGGTTCGACCGGCCATTCACAGGATCCTGGCAAGGTATTCAAGGGCAAGAAGATGGCCGGACACATGGGGGCCGAACGGGTAACCACGCAGAACCTGCAGGTGGTCCGTACCGATGTGGAGCGGGGTCTCATCATGATCAAGGGGTCGGTTCCCGGTTCCAAGGGCGGATGGGTGTTCATTCGTGATGCGGTCAAGAAGGCTGCGCCCGAGGGGGCGGCCTTTCCCGGATCGTTCAAAAAGCCCGAAGACATCAAGCCCGAAGGCAGGGCGGATGAAGCTGCCGGCAAGCAGGCCGCTGCAGAAGAAACCGCAGCTCTTGACGGGGGGAGCGAATAAATGGATATCAAAGTAACAAGTCTTGGGGGCAAGTCTGCCGGCACCCTTGCTCTGCCGGAGAGCATATTCGGCCTTGAACCCCGCGCCGACATATTGCAGCGCATGGTTCGTTACCAGTTGCTCAAGCGCCAGGCCGGAACCCATGCGGTCAAGAACCGTTCCGACATACGGGGAACCACCAAGAAGTCAATTCGCCAGAAGGGTAGTGGCGGGGCCCGGCACGGTTCGAGAAAAGCCAACATCTTTCGTGGTGGCGGACGGGCATTCGGCCCGACGCCAAGGAGCCATGCCATAGGGTTGCCCAAGAAGGTTCGGGCCCTGGCTCTAAGGCATGCCCTGAGCTCGAAGGCCCGCTCCGGTGACCTGATCATTCTGGACAAGGCCGAGGCCAAGGAAGCCAGGACTTCTTCGCTGAGGGCAAGCCTGGACAAGATGGAAATTTCCAACGCGCTGATAATTGGCGGGGCGGAACTGGACAATAATTTTTCACTGGCAGCAAGAAACATTCCCTTGATTGACGTGCTTCCGGTTCAGGGCATAAATGTCTATGACATTTTGCGCCGTTCCAAGCTGGTGCTGACAAAGGATGCGGTTGCGGCACTGGAGGCGCGTTTGTCATGAGCAGGGCAAGTGATTATGATGTGATCGTGGCGCCGGTGGTTACTGAAAAGTCGACCATTGCGTCTGAAAACAACCAGGTGGTTTTTGACGTGGCCATAGATGCCACCAAGCCCCAGATAAAGGCTGCGGTCGAAAGTCTTTTTTCGGTCAAGGTCAGGGCTGTGAACGTCAATATCCGCAAGGGCAAGGTTAAGAAATTTCGTGGCATAACCGGACGCCGCAAGGACGTCAAGAAGGCTGTTGTCACCCTGGCCGAGGGCCAGGTAATCGACATTGCGTCGGGTCTGTAAGAGAGGCTTTGGGAAAAGATCATGGCACTTAAATCATACAACGCCACTTCTGCCGGTCGACGGGCTCTGATCGGGATCGACCGCAGCGAACTGTGGAAGGGCGGGCCGGTCAAGAAGCTGACCGAAGCCAATTCTTCCAAGGGTGGCCGCAACAACAAGGGGCGCATTACCATGCGCCGCCGCGGTGGCGGGCACAAGCGCACCTACAGGGTGATAGATTTCAAGCGCACCAGGTTTGACGTGGAGGCGACCGTGGAAAGGCTGGAATATGATCCCAACCGTACCGCCTTCATCGCCCTGATAACCTATGAGGACGGGGAACAGGCCTATATCATTGCACCGCAGCGTCTGGCTGCCGGTGACAAGGTCATATCCTCGCTCAACGCGGTGGACGTGAAGCCTGGAAATGCGATGCCTCTTGAAAAGATGCCGGTGGGAACGATCGTGCACAATATCGAGATGAAGCCGAAAAAAGGCGGCCAGGTGGCCCGTTCGGCCGGTGCCTATGCCCAGTATGTGGGCCGGGATCATGGCTGGGCCATTCTGCGCTTCAATTCCGGCGAGCAGCGCATCGTGCACGGGTCGTGCATGGCAACGGTCGGTGCGGTGTCCAACCCGGATCATTCAAATACCAACCTTGGCAAGGCCGGTCGTTCGCGCTGGCTTGGCCGCCGTCCCAGCGTTCGTGGCGTGGCCATGAACCCCATTGATCACCCCCATGGCGGCGGTGAGGGGCGGACTTCGGGCGGGCGCCATCCGGTGACCCCCTGGGGTGTGCCGACCAAGGGCAAGAAAACTCGGAAAAACAAGCTGACGGACAAGTTCATTGTTCGCTCGCGTCACGCCAGGAAGGGCCGTTAGAATATGTCTCGTTCCGTATGGAAAGGCCCGTTTGTCGACGGGTACCTGTTGAAAAAAGCTGAAAAGGTCCGCGAAAGCGGGCGTCACGAGGTCATCAAGACCTGGAGCCGCCGTTCGACGATCCTGCCGCAATTCGTCGGCCTGACCTTTGGGGTCTACAATGGCAAGAAACACATCCCGGTTCTGATTTCTGAGGACATGATAGGACACAAGTTCGGCGAGTTCTCGCCCACCCGCACCTATTATGGCCACGGGGCTGACAAGCGGGCCAAGAGGGGTTGATCATGGGAAAGAAGAAAACCGAACGATCACTCAAGAGTAACGAGGCCCAGGCGGTTCTGCGCCGGGTTCGCACCAGTCCGCAAAAGCTCAACCTGGTGGCCCAGTCCATCAGGGGCAAGAAGGTTGAAACCGCGCTGGCCGATCTGAGCTTTTCGCCAAAACGCATTGCCGGGGCTGTAAAGAGCACCCTGGAAAGCGCCATTGCCAATGCGGAAAACAACCACAACCTGGACACGGATGCGCTGGTGGTTGCCGAGGCCTATGTGGGCAATTCGCTGATCATGAAAAGGTTCAAGGCAAGGGCCCGGGGGCGCGGTGCAAGAATAATGAAACCATTCGCGAACCTTACGATTGTTGTTCGTGAAGTTGAGGAGACCGCATAATGGGTCAGAAAGTAAATCCAATAGGCATGCGGCTGGGCATCAATCGCACTTGGGATTCCCGCTGGTTTGCCGGCAAGGGTGAATATGGCTCCCTGCTCCAGGAAGATCTCAAGATACGCACCATGCTCGAAAGAGAACTCAAGCAGGCGGCGGTTTCCAAGATCGTCATCGAGCGCCCCCACCGCAAGTGCAGGGTTTCCATCCATACGGCACGGCCGGGCATAGTCATCGGCAAGAAGGGGGCTGATATCGAAACCCTGCGCAGCAAGATCCGCAAATATACGGATTCGGAGGTTCACATAAATATCGTCGAGGTCAGAAAGCCCGAGACCGATGCAACCCTGGTTGCCCAGGGCATTGCCCAGCAACTGGAGCGCCGGGTGGCGTTCCGCAGGGCGACGAAGCGCGGGGTTCAGACCGCCATGCGCATGGGGGCCCTGGGTATTCGGGCCAATGTGGCGGGTCGTCTCGGGGGCGCCGACATTGCGCGCACCGAGTGGTACCGGGAGGGCAGGGTGCCTCTTCATACATTGCGGGCCGATATCGATTACGGGGTTGCAGAGGCTGCAACCACCTATGGGGTGATCGGCATCAAGGTCTGGATTTTCAAGGGTGAAGTCATGGAACACGACCCCACCGCCCATGAACGCCGGGCAACCGAAGGCGGCGGCGGTGGTCAGAAGCAGCGGCGTTCGCCCGGTGCTGGTAGCCAAGGATAAGTTTAATGCTGCAACCAAAACGTACAAAATTCCGCAAGGCCCACAAGGGGCGCATTCACGGGGTGGCAAAGGGCGGCACCAGTCTGACCTTTGGCCAGTATGGTCTTAAGGCCCAGGAACCCGAACGCATTACCGCCCGCCAGATAGAGGCGGCGCGCCGGGCCATGACCCGTCACATGAAAAGGGCCGGCCGCGTCTGGATCCGGATATTCCCCGATCTTCCGGTCACTGCCAAGCCCACCGAGGTTCGCATGGGCAAGGGCAAGGGGGCGCCGGAATACTGGGCGGCCCGGGTAAAGCCTGGCCGGATCATGTTCGAACTGGACGGGGTGAGCGAGGATGTGGCCCGGGAGGCCTTGCGGCTTGCTGCAATGAAACTGCCGATCAAGACGCGCTTCGTCAAGCGCATCGCGGACTGAGGGGGCTTTGAGAATGGATATTGCAGATATCAGGGCAAAGACGATGGATGAACTCAGGGATGAGTTGATCGCATTGAAAAAAGAGCAGTTCAACCTGCGCTTTCAGCGGGCAACCCAGCAGATGGAATCAACGGCACGGGTGCGCCAGGTTCGCCGCGATGTTGCCAGAATAAAAACTGTCATGCGCGAAAAGCGCGAAAGCTAAGGGCAAAAAAAATGCCAAGACGAATTTTGCAGGGGACCGTTGTCTCCGATGTGAATGACAAGACGGTCACTGTCAGGGTGGAGCGCAGGTTCGCGCATCCTCTGTACAAGAAAACCGTGCGCCGGTCGAAAAAATACCAGGCGCATGACGAGACAAACTCGGCCAAAGTCGGGGACAAGGTCTTGATTCGTGAATGTGCGCCGGTTTCAAAAAACAAGCGCTGGTCGATAGTTGCTTCGGCCTGAATACTGATTTGAATATTCGGTGGGTAGACACCACCGGCAAATGGAGAAGGCATCGCAAGATGATACAGATGCAATCAAATTTGGACGTGGCCGACAATTCCGGCGCCAAGCGGGTCATGTGCATCAAGGTGCTTGGCGGGTCCAAGCGCAAATATGCTTCGGTTGGCGATACCATCGTGGTTTCGATCAAGGATGCGATTCCACGGGGCAAGGTCAAAAAGGGTGAGGTCGCCAAGGCGATCGTGGTACGCACCGCTGCAAATATCAGGCGCAGGGATGGTTCTGTAATCCGTTTTGATTCCAATGCTGCAGTGCTGGTTAACAACAGCAACGAGCCGATCGGAACCCGTATTTTCGGACCGGTTCCCCGTGAATTGCGGGCAAAGAACCACATGAAGATCATCTCGCTTGCCCCGGAGGTGCTGTAATGGCTGCCAAGTTGAAAAAAGGCGACAGGGTTGTGGTCCTTACCGGCAAGGACAAGGGCAAGACCGGGGAAATCCTGGAAGTGCTGGTAAAGAAGAACCGGGCCATAGTCGGTGGAATAAACCTGGTGCGCCGCCATACCAAGCAGACCGCATCGCAGGAGGCCGGGATCATTTCCAGGGAAGCTCCGCTGCATCTGTCCAACCTGGCCCTTGCCGATCCCAAGGATGGCAAACCGACCCGGGTTGGCTTTGAAATCAGGGATGGCAAGAAACAGCGTATTGCCAAACGTTCTGGAGAAGTGATCAATGGCTGAAGTTATGGTGCCGCGTTTGCGCACTCGTTTCGACGAGGTTATTCAAGCCCGACTGGTCGATACCTTCGGGTACAAAAATCCCATGCAGGTGCCCCGCCTGGACAAGGTGGTGCTCAACATGGGAGTTGGCGAGGCTGTCAATGATACCAAGAAGGTGAAGGCGGCCGTTGCCGACCTGACCCTGATCGCCGGGCAGAAGGCCCTGACCACCTATGCCTCCAAATCCATTGCCGGCTTCAAGGTGCGCGAAAACATGCCCCTGGGCTGCAAGGTGACCCTGCGCAAGACCCGCATGTACGAGTTCATCGACAGGCTGATCAACATTGCCCTGCCCAGGGTGAGGGATTTCAGGGGGCTTAATGCAAAGAGTTTTGATGGCAATGGCAATTTTGCCATGGGCATCAAGGAACATATCGTTTTCCCCGAGATCGATTATGACAAGGTTGATCAGATCTGGGGTCTTGACATCATCGTCTGCACCACCGCCAGAACCGACGAAGAGGCACTGGCGCTGTTGCGTGCATTTGACTTTCCCTTTGGACAGGAAAATTCCTGAAGGGATTTTAAGAGAGGATAATCCAGATGGCTAAAAAAAGCGCCATTGAAAAAAACAAGAAACGCCGCAAGATGGTGGCACGTTTCAGCGAAAGGCGTGCTGCGCTCAAGGCCATGGTCTCGGACAAGACCGTTTCCCTGGAAGAGCGTTTCAATGCCCAGTTGAAGCTTTCAACGCTGCCCCGTGATGCCTCCCCGGTCAGGGTTCGCAATCGTTGCGAGGTCACCGGACGGCCGCGTTCCGTTTATCGCAAGCTCAAGATGAGCCGTATTTCCCTGCGCAATCTTGGCAATCGCGGGCTGGTTCCGGGCATGGTCAAGTCGAGCTGGTAAGGAGAAATACAGATGAATCTCAATGATCCTCTTGGTGATATGCTTACTCGCATTCGCAACGCCCAGATGCGCAACAAGGCAACGGTTTCGACCCCGGCCTCCAAGTTGCGCGGTTTCGTTCTGGATGTGCTGAAAAGAGAAGGCTATATCCGCGGCTATACGGAAACCAAGTTTGACAATAATTCGAGTGAATATTCCATCGAATTGAAATATCTGGATCGGGATCCGGTCATACGGGACATCAAGCGCGTATCGCGCCCCGGCCGCCGCATCTATGCCTCGGTCAAGAACATACCCCAGGTGGCAAACGGGCTTGGTGTTTCCATCCTTTCGACCCCAAAGGGCGTTATGGCTGACCACGAGGCCCGTTCCAGCAATGTTGGCGGTGAAGTGCTGTGCCAGGTATTCTAGGCCTGAAGCAGCTTTTTTAGGGAATGAACCGGGAAGGTTTTTGATATGTCGCGTACTGGCAAGCAACCCGTGTCCATCGAGGGCGTGACGGTATCCATAGATGGCTCCAGGGTGAGCGCAAAGGGTGCCAAGGGTGAATTGAGTGTGGAATTGCTTGATCTGGTCAATATCGAGCAGAATGATGGTGAACTGGTATTGAAACCGGCCAATGACAGCAAGAAGGCCCTGGTCAACTGGGGGACTTCGCGCTCACTGGTGCAAAATATCGTTACTGGTGTCAGGGATGGCTTTTCCAAGAAGCTGGTGATTTCCGGGGTCGGATACAGGGCCGGGATGCAGGGCAATGACTTGAAGCTTACCCTTGGTTTTTCCCACGATGTTATCTATCAGGTGCCAGAGGGTATCCGGATACAGACACCCCAGCCTACCGAAATAATAGTTTCGGGCATAGACAAGCAGCAGGTCGGCCAGGTGGCGGCCAATATTCGCGAATACCGCAAGCCCGAACCCTACAAGGGCAAGGGGGTTCGCTATGAGGATGAATTCATCTTCCGCAAGGAAGGCAAGAAGAAGTAAGGAGCGCCCAGAATGGCAAACCGTATACAAAATATGCGCCGGCGCAGTTCGCGGGTGCGCCGTTCTTTGAAAGCCAGGGCCAATGGACGTCCGCGTCTGTCGGTTTTTCGCTCGGGAAAGCACATATATGCCCAGATCATCGATGATGTTAACGGCCATACCCTGGCCGCGGCATCGAGCCTTGACAAGAGTTTCAAGGGGACCAGCGGGGGCGACAAGAAGGCGGCCGGAGCCGTTGGCAGGCTGATTGCCCAAAGGGGCATGGAAGCCGGGGTCGGAGAAGTGGTTTTTGATCGTGGCGGATATATTTTTCATGGCCGGGTCAAGGCCCTGGCCGATGCGGCCCGCGAAGGCGGATTGCAGTTTTAATTTAACAGATGTAACGAACTGAAAGAGCAGGTTTTGCCAAAATGAAAGACGTTCAGGATCGCGATAGTGAATTTGTTGATCGCCTGGTGCATATCAACCGAGTAGCCAAGGTGGTGAAAGGCGGACGTCGTTTTGCGTTTGCCGCTCTGGTTGTTGTCGGAGATCAAAAGGGCCGGGTCGGCTTTGGACATGGCAAGGCGCGCGAGGTGCCCGAGGCCATTCGCAAGGCAACCGAGGCGGCCAAGCGCCACATGATAAGGGTTCCCCTGCGCGAGGGGCGTACCCTGCATCATGACACCGGAGGACGCCACGGGGCGGGCAAGGTGTATTTGAGGGCCGCACCGGCCGGAACCGGTATAATCGCCGGTGGTCCGATGCGCGCGGTCTTTGAGACCCTGGGTATCAATGACATCGTTGCCAAGTCCCAGGGTTCGGCCAACCCCTATAACATGGTTCGTGCCACTTTTGATGCGCTTAAAAATGTCGACAGCCCGCGCTCGGTGGCCCAGCGCCGGGGCTTGAAGGTTTCTGAACTACAGGCACGCCGCGGCGAAGCTGCGCTGGAAGCCTGAGCAATCATATCGGAGTAGACGGAAAATGGCCGAAAAGACCGTAACCGTAGAACAGGTCGGAAGTCCAATCCGCCGCCACAAGAGCCAGCGTGCTACCCTGGTGGGGCTGGGACTGAACAAGATGCACAGGCGGCGGGTTCTGAAAGACAGCCCGCAGGTCCGTGGAATGATCAACAAGGTTTCCCACCTGGTTCGTGTCGTTGACGAGAACTGAGGGAAAGGGCAGAAACAATGCGTTTGAATGAACTTAAAGACGTGGCTGGAGCCACGAAGTCCCGCACCCGGGTAGGACGCGGCACAGGCTCGGGCCTGGGCAAGACCGCCGGCCGGGGCGTAAAGGGGCAAAAATCCCGTTCCGGGGTGGCCATAAAGGGCTTTGAAGGCGGGCAGATGCCCCTGCACATGCGGATGCCAAAGCGTGGTTTTAACAACCCGTTTGCCAAGAAGTTCAACGCGGTCCGCCTGGATCGCATCCAGGATGCCATCGATGCGGGACGGTTGGATGCCAAGCTGGTCATCGATGCCAGGGCCCTGGTGGATGCAAGGGTGATAAGGCGTGAACTGGACGGGGTGCGCCTTGTCAATGGGGCCGGTGAATTCAAGGCGAAGAAAGTTACTTTCAGCGTTGCCCATGCGTCAGCCGGTGCGCTAAAAGCAATCCAGGCCAATGGCGGAACAGTCAAGCTGCCGGCGGAAAAAGAAACAAGCAACGCTTAAGGCGTCTGCCTGATTTTCAGGAGAGAGCATGGCCTCTGCAGCCGAACAATTAGCCTCCAATTTGAGTTTTTCGACCTTCTCGAAGGCCAAGGAACTGCAAAAGCGCATAGTTTTTACCCTCGGGGCGCTGCTGGTCTATCGTTTCGGTACCTATATTCCGGTTCCCGGCATTGATCCCGATGCCTATGCCCAGACATTCGAACAGGCCGCCCAGGGAATAGTTGGCATGTTCAACATGTTTTCCGGTGGTGCAGTCGAGCGCATGGCGATTTTCGCCCTCAACCTCATTCCCTACATTACCGCCTCGATCGTGGTTCAGGTTCTGACCTCGGCATCGCCCAAGCTGGAAGCCCTGAAAAAGGAAGGGGAATCGGGACGCCGCAAGATCAACCAGTATACGCGCTACCTGGCGGTGCTCTTTTGCACGGTGCAGGGCTATGGGATTGCCGTTGGCCTTGAGGCCAGCCAGGGAGTAGTGCTCAATCCGGGCTGGTTCTTCCGGCTCTCCACGGTGATAACCCTGGTCGGGGGTACCATGTTCCTGATGTGGCTGGGCGAGCAGATAACCCAGCGGGGGGTCGGAAACGGCATTTCGCTCATAATCTTTGCCGGTATCGTGGCCACTCTGCCGCCTTCCATCGCCCAGACCCTGGAGTTGAGCAGGACCGGGGCCCTGTCCTCGATAGCGGTCTTCGGGCTGCTGGTCCTGGCCATAGTGGTGATTGCGGTTATCGTGTTCTTTGAAAGGGCCCAGCGGCGTCTCCTGATCCAGTATCCAAAGCGCCAGGTTGGCAACAAGATGTTCCAGGGGGATACTTCTCATCTGCCGCTGAAATTGAATACGGCCGGGGTCATTCCGGTGATTTTTGCGTCTTCGATGCTGCTGATGCCGGCCACTTTCACGTCATTTGCCCCTCCGGCTGCAGGCGAGGGGAACTGGCTGCAGATCATCGCGGCCCTGCTTGGCAGGGGGCAGCCCCTTTATCTGGGGCTTTATGCGGCATTGATCATGTTCTTTGCCTTTTTCTATACTTCCATCGTTTTCAACCCAAGCGACACGGCGGACAATCTGAAAAAATCGGGTGGTTTCATTCCCGGTATCAGGCCGGGGGAGCGTACTGCGGCCCATATTGATTATGTGTTGTCCCGGATAACGGTTGCGGGGGCTGCCTATCTTACGGTGGTGGCCCTGATACCGGAGGTTCTGGTGTCCCAGCTCAATGTTTCGGCCTTTCTGGGGGGAACATCGCTGTTGATCATGGTCACGGTTACTCTCGATACCATATCTCAAATTCAAAGCCATTTGATTGCCCAGCAGTATGACGGGCTGGTCAAGCGGTCCAGGCTCGGAGGGAAGAGGCGGCGATGAGACTTATAATCATGGGGCCTCCGGGGGCCGGCAAGGGCACCCAGGCAAAGATACTGACCGAAAGATATTCCATTCCCCAGCTTTCGACCGGGGATATTCTGCGTTCGGCCATAATGGACAAGACTCCGATGGGGCTGCAGGCCAAGGAGATCATGGCCCGTGGTGAACTGGTGCCTGACGAGGTCGTCTGCGGCATAGTTTCAGAGCGGCTCGACGGGGATGATGCCAGGGACGGCTTCATTCTGGACGGTTTTCCAAGGACGATTGCCCAGGCCCAGGCCCTGGATGAAATGCTCGAGGAAAAGGGTATAAGTCTTGATGCGGTCGTGGTTTTGCAGGTGGATGGAGAAGAACTGATTGAAAGAATCAGGACCCGGGCGGCCGAAAGCGGCGGGGCCAGGGCCGATGACAATGAAGAGGTGTTGCGCAAGCGGCTTCAGGTTTATGGGGAACTTACAAGGCCGCTGATTGCCTATTATGAAAAACAGGGAAATGTGAAAAACGTCGATGGCATGGCTTCCATCGAGGAGGTCAGTGCCCAGATTGCCGGTTTGCTTGAAAAATAGGGGCGGCCTGATTTGAAGTGTGTTGACTTAACACATGCAAATCCTTAGAACCGCGCAAGTCTTGGATTTGAGTCTTGTTGTTAATGAGGACTGGCAGCGGTTCCCGTTCGTTTGGGCGGGGGCGTGTTCCGGTCCCTTGTTGTTGAATTGATGCCGGTTTTGCCGGCACGAACTATTGAGGAGAGCTCTGTTGGCTCGTATTGCTGGTGTAAACATTCCAACGAACAAGCGCGTTGTGATTGCGTTGCAGTATATTCACGGAATTGGGCCGAAAATTGCCCGGGACATTTGTGCGGGCGCAAAGATTCCTGCCGAAAGAAGAGTCAATGAACTCAGCGATGCTGAAATCATTCAGATACGTGAAACCATAGACAGGAATCACGTGGTTGAAGGTGATTTGCGCCGGTCGGTGGCGATGAATGTGAAGCGCCTCATGGACCTGGGCAATTACAGGGGGCTGCGGCACCGACGGGGGCTGCCGGTTCGCGGGCAGAGAACCCACACGAACGCGCGCACACGCAAGGGGCCTGCAAAGGCCATTGCCGGCAAGAAGAAGTAAGGCTCCAGTCGGGGCCTTCGGTGGAGCCGCCCGGCAATGTTGCTGGGGCGGTGATGAGATCGGATCGAGGAAATAAATGGCTAAGAGTGAAACAACTCGTGTTCGCCGTCGCGAGCGCAAAAACATCATTACCGGCGTTGCCCATGTCAACGCATCTTTCAACAATACCATGATCACCATAACGGACGCCCAGGGCAATACCATTGCCTGGTCGTCTGCGGGAACCATGGGTTTCAAGGGGTCGCGCAAATCGACCCCCTATGCCGCGCAGATGGCAGCAGAAGACGTGGCCAGAAAGGCCCAGGAACACGGCATGAAAACCCTTGAGGTCGAGGTCCGCGGTCCCGGTTCGGGCCGCGAGTCGGCATTGCGGGCGCTGCAGGCGGCAGGTTTCAATGTCACGACAATCCGTGACGTTACCTCGATACCACACAATGGGTGTCGTCCGCGCAAGAGGCGGCGTGTTTAACATGGGGTGCAGCCGGGATATCTGCCCGGCGTTCACATTCAGCGGCGATGCGGCAGGTATTCGATCCGCCAAACTAAAAGGATGTAGCAAGTGATCCAGGATAACTGGCAAGAACTGATTAAGCCTACCAAGTTGGATATACTTGTGGACAGCGACAATGCCCACAAGGCTTCCATTATAGCGGAACCACTTGAGCGTGGATTTGGTCTGACACTGGGAAATTCCCTGCGCCGGATATTGCTTTCTTCCCTGCAGGGCGCCGCGGTCACCGCCATGCAGGTTGAAGGGGTGCTGCACGAATTCACATCGGTTCCGGGAGTTCGCGAAGACATCACCGACCTGGTTCTGAACGTCAAGGCAATTTCAATCCGCATGGAAGAAGAGGGGCCAAAGCGCCTGACCCTGAGCAAAAAGGGGCCGGGGGCGGTCACGGCGGGGGATATAGAAACCACCGGAGACATAGAGATCCTTAATCCGGACCTGGTGCTGTGCCATCTTGATATCGGGGCCGAGATCAATATCGAGCTCACGGTCAATACCGGCAAGGGCTACGTGGCGGCCGACAAGAACCGCCCCGAGGATGCCCCCATAGGATATGTGCCCATCGATGCCCTGTTTTCACCGGTTCGTAGGGTCAGCTACAAGGTGGAACCGACCCGCGAAGGGCAGGTGCTCGATTATGACAAACTGACCATGCACATAGAAACCAATGGCGGGGTTTCGCCGGAAGATGCCATGGCCTTTGCCGCACGGATCCTGCAGGATCAGCTTTCCATCTTCATAAACTTTGACGAGCCAGTTCAGGAAGCTCCCCAGGATGCGGTGCCAGAACTTGCGTTCAATCCTGCTTTGCTCAAGAAGGTCGATGAGCTTGAGCTTTCGGTACGCTCTGCAAACTGCCTGAAGAATGACAACATCATTTACATTGGCGACCTGATCCAGAAAACGGAGTCCGAAATGTTGCGCACCCCGAATTTCGGGCGTAAATCGCTCAATGAAATCAAGGAAGTGCTGGCGCAGATGGGGTTGCATCTTGGTATGGATGTGGCCAACTGGCCGCCGGAAAATATTGATGACCTGTCAAAACGCTACGAGGATCATTATTGATCAGGCATGGTCTTGCCAGGTAAACCGGTTGCCAGGTAGATCGGCTGCCAAGTAAATCGTCCGGTTCTGACCGGTGCGGAATGAAGGAGAACAAAGATGCGCCATGGAAAATCCGGCCGCAAGCTGAACAGAACGTCGAGTCATCGCAAGGCCATGTTTGCCAACATGGCGGCAGCCTTGATAAAGCATGAGCAGATAACCACGACCGTGGCCAAGGCAAAGGACCTGCGCCCGATAGTGGAAAAGCTGGTAACCCTTGCCAAGCGGGGGGACCTGCATGCCCGCCGCCAGGCGATTTCCCGCCTGCGCGATCTGGATATGGTTGGAAAACTGTTTGATGTGCTCGGCCCCCGTTACAAGGACAGGCAGGGCGGTTATATCCGGATCATGAGGGCCGGTTTCCGCTATGGAGACAATGCGCCGATTGCCGTGATCGAATTTGTCGACCGGGACGTGGAGGCCAAGGGGGTTGATTCAGGCCCGACGGCCGACTTTGTGGCCGATGAGGAAAAAGAAGAAGCGGTGGCCTGAGGGGGCGGCAGCGGACAAGGGATACTGCCGGGCAATTGGCAGGCAAGTGGTTGATCGAATGATTTGGGCGGTCACGGTATTCCGTGGCCGCCCTTGGCAGTTTTCAGCCTTTTGTAATGGAGCAGTCGAATTTGCGGTGAGGGCATGGTGACTGGCAAAAACATCGTTGTTACAGGGGCAACAGGCTTCATAGCCAAACATGTAATTTCCGGTCTGCTTGAAACAGGGTATCGGGTGCGGGCAACCATGCGTAACCTTAAAAGAGCGGAGGAAGTACGCCGGACGGTTGCTGACATGGCCGGGGACAAGCTGGCTGCCGGCCTGGAACTGTTCGAGTGTGATCTGCTTATGGACGGGGAATGGGAAAGGGCTTTTGGGGGATGTGATGCCCTGATTCACATGGCAGCCCGGGTTCCCATCGAAGAGCCAGGAAATCCTGAAAGCGTCATAAGGCCTTCACTGGAGGGAACCGAGAGGGTTCTGGACTTTGCCATCAAGGCCGGCATCAGGCGGGTTGTAATGACCAGTTCGATCGCGGCAATAGGCTATGGCCATGGCTCAAGGGAAAAATCACTGGATCTTGGCGCCGGTGACTGGACGAATATCAAGGGACTCAAAGGCGGCTGGGCTTATGCCAGGGCAAAGACCCTGGCAGAAAAACGGGCCTGGGAAATGGCCGGCAATGGCCGGCTTGATTTGACAACCATATGCCCGAGCATGGTTTTCGGCCCGGTTCCGGATATTGATACCAGCGCCTCACTGGAGGTGGTAAGGCGGTTGATGAATGGTGAAGTGCCGGCCCTGCCCCCGGGGGGCATAAGCGTGGTTGATGTGCGGGACGTGGCCAGAATTCACGTGGGAGCCTTGGAAGATGCCGTAACCTTCAATCAGCGGATCATAGCTTCGGCCCAGTATATTGCCTTTTCGGAAATTGCCGAAATAATAAAAACCAGCTATCCTGAGGCAAAAATTCCCAAAACTGTGGCACCGGTCTGGGCGCTGAAGGTCGCCGGTATCTTCAGTCGTTCCATAAGGCAGATTGCCGCGGACCTTAGGGTGGTGCGCAATTATGACGGATCCGGGGGGAGACGGCTTTTGGATGGCGGTTATCGCAACGGGCGGGAGGCGGTGCTTTCGGCGGCCGAAAGCATGATCGAGTTGGGGCTGATAGGGATCAGGCCATAGCAGGATTGCAAAGGTCATGCTCTGCCCTGATGGCCGGGAAAGATGGGAATGTTCATGGGTGACCTTTTTTCAGACAGCAAGGGACATGAAGGGGCCGCCAAGAACAGAACTGGCAAGAGCAGAACTGGAAAAAATTCCGCAAGTGCCAACAATCGCCCCCTGGCCGACAGGCTGCGACCCTTGTTGCTCGACGAGGTCATAGGGCAGGAACACCTGTTGGGGGAAAATGGTTCGCTAAGGCTGATGCTGGCTGCAAAAAGGCTGGGCTCCCTCGTATTGTGGGGGCCTCCGGGTACCGGCAAGACCACCGTTGCCCGGTTGCTGGCTGATGAGGTCGGTTATCGCTTCGTGCAGCTGTCGGCGGTATTTTGCGGGGTCAGGGATCTCAAAAAGGCCTTTGACGAGGCCCGGTTTCATGGAAAGACGGGTCAGAGAACCCTGTTGTTCATCGATGAAATTCATCGTTTCAACAAGGCGCAGCAGGATGGTTTCCTGCCGGTGATGGAGGATGGCACCATTGTTCTGGTGGGGGCCACGACCCAGAATCCTTCCTTTGAATTGAACCCGGCCCTGTTGTCCCGGGCCCAGGTGTTGCGTTTTGAACCCCTGGGTGAGGAGGAACTGGAAGCCCTTTTGGTGCGGGCACAAAACCTGCTTGGCCAGAAACTGCCCCTTGAAAAATCCGCCCGTCTCGGCCTGATCGGCATGGCCGACGGGGACGGAAGGGCCCTTCTGGGGCTGGTGGAGGAAATCCTGGCGGTTACCGGTGAGGGGCAGGTCCTGGACCAGAAGGCAATGGCTGGCCTGTTGCAGCGCCGGGCGCCGGTTTATGACAAGTCCGACGATGGCCATTACAACCTGATATCGGCCCTGCACAAAACCGTAAGGGGCTCTGATCCGGATGCGGCACTTTATTATTTTTCCCGGATGATCGATGGAGGAGAGGATCCCATGTTCATTGCGCGGCGCCTGATCAGGATGGCGGTCGAGGATATTGGACTGGCGGACCCCAATGCACTGGTACAGGCCGTTGCGGCCCGGGACGCCTACCAGATGCTGGGTTCTCCCGAAGGGGAACTGGCCCTGGCCCAGTCGGTGGTCTACCTGGCCCTGGCTCCAAAATCCAATGCGGTATACAAGGCGTTTTCGGCAGCGGGCAGCCTGGTGAAAAAAACCGGATCGCCAATGCCGCCAATGATCATCGTCAATGCTCCGACCCGACTGATGAAGGAAGAGGGGTATGGCAAGGGCTATATCTATGATCATGATACGGAAGAAGGGTTTTCGGGGCAGGAATATTTTCCGAAAAAGATCGGCAGGCAAAAATTTTATACCCCGGTCGAGCGTGGCCATGAGCGTGAATTGAAAAAACGTCTCGACTATTTTGCCCGCTTGCGCTCAAAGGGCAACAGGGACAAAAAATAGGCAGGCTCTGGCGGGCAGCCTGGCATTCTGATAGCTGTCTGCCAGTGATGGAGAAAAGTTTCATGGGTGGTTTTTTGCTGGTCGGGGCCGGGGGAGCCCTTGGTGCCATGGGGCGTTACGGGGTTGGCCTTGCCGTTGCCAGACTCGGGTTTTCGGGTTTTCCGCTGGCAACCATGCTGGTCAATATTGCCGGGTCGCTGGCCATGGGGCTGTTCATTGGCATTCTGGCCAGGACCCTTCCTCCAATGCAGGCCGAGGCCCGTCTTTTTGTCGCCATTGGCCTGTTGGGGGGATTTACTACTTTTTCGGCCTTTTCCCTTGATGTGATCAGCCTGTTGGAAAGGGGGCAGATGGGGGGAGCGCTCCTTTATGCCCTGGTTTCGGTGATCGGTTCGGTACTGGCCCTGGGGCTGGGCCTGCTGATTGTCAGGGGGCTGCCCTTATGAGCGGAGTTGACCACAGGGTCGTAGCCAGGGACGAGGATGGCATGCGGCTGGACCGCTGGTTTTCCCTGCATTTTCCCCAGCTCGGATTTGGGCGCTTGCAGAAAATGATCAGAACCGGGCAGGTCAGGGTCGACAGGGGGAGGGTAAAAACCAATACCAGGCTGGGCGCGGGGCAAACGGTTCGCATTCCGCCAATGGGAAAAGACGAGGTAGTCAAAAAACCGAAGGCATCCCGTCATGACGGGGGAGATGCAGAATTCCTGGGGCGGCTCGTAATCTATGAAGATGACGAAGTGCTGGTTTTCAACAAGCCCCATGGACTGGCAGTGCAGGGGGGCAGCGGTACCAGGCGCCATATCGATGGCATGCTGGCCAGCCTGGCCGGAAAAAAGGGAGAAGTTCCCCGTCTCGTGCACCGGCTGGACAGGGATACTTCGGGCTGCCTGCTGGTTGCCAAGACCCGGGCCAGTGCCAGTCATTTTGGCTCGGTATTCCGTTCGCGTTCGGCCCGCAAGATTTACTGGGCAATTGTAAGCGGGGTTCCAAGTCCGGAACAGGGCAGCATTTCGTGTTTTCTGGCCCGGCGTCCGACGGGGGACGCAGAGCAGATGGCGGTGGTGGAAAAGGGATCCGAAGGGGCCAGGCATTCGATGACCCATTATTCGGTGATCGATAATGCGGGACGGGAGTTTTCCTGGGTCAGCCTGAAGCCGGTTACCGGAAGAACCCATCAATTGCGGGTGCACATGATGAATCTTGGCAATCCGATTCTTGATGATCCGCGATATTTTAACCGGGAGAACTGGAACTGGCAGCCGCCAAAAGGGCTTGGCAAGGGGTTGCACCTGCATGCGCGCCGCCTTGTCCTGCCCCTGAGGAATGGCAGGCGCCTGGATGTCAGTGCGCCCCTGCCCGAACATATGAAAAAGAGCTTTGACATGCTGGGCTTTGATGTCAGGCGATATGATACTGACAGTGACGAGCCCGAGGAGAGTTGAGAGATATGAAGCTGGTTGTTTTTGACCTGGATGGAACCCTGATCGATACGGTATCCCTGTTCATCGCTTCCATAAGCTGCGCGCTTGATAAGATGGGACAGCCGGTGCCGGACGAAAAGACATTGCGCTCGATTTCAGGGCTTGGCATGCAGGCGGGCATTGGCCGTATTGCGCCAGATCTTGGGAAAGACGAGTTTGACGAGTTGATCCGGCGATATCGCGAGGAAAGCCTGGCAAGGGCGAGCAAATCCAGGCAGGAGGAATTGTTTCCCGGGGCAAGGGAGGTGCTGCAAAACTTGCAGGAACGCGAGGATTTTCTGATGGCGGTAGCCACGGGAAAGGCGCTGGACAGCACCGAGAGGATATTGAAACATCATGACATAAAGGGGCTTTTCACTTCCATTCATACTCCCGATACCAATATCGCCAAGCCCCACCCGGACATGATTGCAAGTGCCATGGAGATTGTTGATGCGGACCCTGAAAGGACCGTGATGATCGGGGATACGACCCATGACATGAAAATGGCGGTGGCAGCAGGAGTAAGGGCGCTCGGTGTAAGCTGGGGCTATCATGAACCGGATGAACTGAAGGGGGCCGGGGCTGATATGGTAATAGATGAAATGGATCAGCTGATACCGGCGGTTGACCGGCTTAGCGGAGATTGAAATGCGTGATTTTCTTGATGATATCCAGGCCCACATGGATGCGGGAATCGGCAGGGCCCGGCAACATGCCAGGAAGGAATTGCCAAAGCGCTTTTACGAAACGGTCAGGGTGGAAAAGCTGGACGGGGATTTTGTGGTCACCCTCGATGGCCGCCCCTGCAGGACTCCGGGGAAGAAAACCGTAAAAGTGCCCAGGCGCGAACTTGCCGGATTGATGGCCATGGAATGGGAGGATCAGCAAGAGGTCATAGACGCAAGGACCATGCCGGTGATGCGGCTTGTGAATTCGGCCATCGAGGCGGGAAGGGAGAGGGAAGCGGAACTGCGCGACGAGGTAATGAAATTCGTTGCCAGTGACCTGCTTTTGTACCGGGCCGAAACCCCCCGGGAACTGGTGGAATTGCAGGAGCGGCACTGGGACCGGATAATCGAAAGGCTCGAAGGGCACTTTTCCATACTGTTTGAGAAGATACAGGGGATAATGCACAGGCCCCAGCCCCGGCAAAGCCTTGATGTGCTGAAGGGGGATCTGGCCAATGCGGATTTTCTTGTTGGCACCTGCCTGGCTTCCATGGCCGGGCTTACCGGTTCAGGGTTGCTGGTTTTTGCCATGCGCCATGGTCTGATAAGCGGTGAAGAGGGCTGGGAGGCGGCCCTGGTGGACGAGAATTACAACAGCAGGGTCTGGGGAGAGGACAGGGAAGCGCTACTGCGGCTCGAAAAGCGCCGTCTTGAATTTGACAGTGCATTGAAGGTCTTGCGCCTGCTGGAGGGGGAGCGGGGCTGAATGGTGTTCAGTCCGGTTTTTTGATCTGCAATATCCAGTCGGCGGTGTCCGGAGAAATCTCGCGCAGCGGAACCAGTACGAAATCGCGTTCATGGGCGTGGTGGTGGGGCAGGTTGAGGCGCGGTTCGTGCATCCTGATGCGGTCAAAGGCGATTATGTCGATGTCGATCAGCCGCGGTCCCCATTTTTCGCCGCGCACCCGGCCCATGATGTTTTCCATATGCTGGCAGGCATCGAGCAATTGCAGGGGGGAAAGGCCGGTGCTGATCTCTATGGCCATGTTGTGAAAGTCCGGCTGATCGGTCTTTCCCCAGGGGGAGGTGATGATAAGGGATGACTTTTTGGTAATGCGGATATTTTGGTTCTGTCCGATTAGTTGCAGGGCTCTTGCAACCTGCCGGGCGGGAGAGCCCATGTTGGCCCCAAGGCTGAGCCATGCTTTAGCCATCCTGGCGCTCGCGAAACAGTCTTATGCCGAATTGACCGGTTGCAGTGGGGATCGGCGCTTCGGTCTTGAAAATCGCGATCCTTACGGTTTCTATTTCGGGATGTCTGGAAAACAGGCTCTGAACAACGTGCCGGGCCAGGGCCTCAAGAAGCCTGAAGCGGCGTTCGCCAAAGGCATTGCCGATGGTTTCGTAGAGCAGGGCGTAGGAAATGGTATCGTCAAGTTCGTCGGAGGCGGCAGCCCTGTTCAGGTCTAGTCCGCAATGGACATCAAGGGAAAAGCGGCAGCCTATCTTGCCCTCTTCCTCGCTCACCCCATGATAGCCGTAAAATACCAGGTTTTTCAGAATTATGCTGTCCCTGTCGTGCCGGTGCATTTTTATCCCCTGATCTTGCCGTTAACTTGCCTGTTTCCCGGTTTCTTGTTTTTTGGTCCCATGGTTGCCGGCATATAGGCAGGCATTGGCAACCTGCAATGCCTGGCGGTTTTGCGCAACATCATGAACCCGGAAAATATGGGCCCCCTTGTTA
>WFPQ01000339.1 GCA_015487515.1 Hyphomicrobiales bacterium
CGTCAAAGTCAAAGGTCTGGAGATTTTCCCCGTCTCCATCCCGGTCTACCACCAGGAAGTCGGTTTCCTGGTCAAGGGGGGTCAGGACCGCGTGCCAGACATTGATGAAGTAATTGACTCCCTGGCCGGGGCCGAACATGAATGCCCTGGGGGTGTCGGGGATGCCGTCATTGTCGGGGGCGGTGATGACGAGAAATCGGCAGGAGCGCAGGGGCATGAAGGCCTGGGAACCAAGGGGATGGCGTTCCATCATTCTCAGGGTGAGGGGCAGGGCATAGGGCCGGCCGCGGAATATGGAAATTATGGGGCGGGCGTTTTCTCCGGCAACGGTGATGCCTGCCAGGTCATGGAAACGGCGGGTATTGCCGTTGTTGATCGGAAAGCTCTTTGCCTCCGGACTGGCCTGGATGATGTTGCCGAACGGGGCAAAAGACCTTCTGTTTACCGGTTCGATATATATGGTCTGCAACAGATCACTCTCCCTGTTTCATGGCCTTGATCATGAAACCGACAATTCCGGATGTCGATTCACATCCTTGTACAGCAGGTAGCGGAAGGGGCCGGGACCGCCCGCATAACAGGCCTGGGGGCAAAAGGCCCGAAGCCACATGAAATCGCCGGCTTCCACTTCGACCCAGTCCTGATTCAGGCGATAGACCGCCTTGCCTTCAAGCACGTAGAGCCCGTGTTCCATTACATGGGTTTCAGCAAAAGGAATTACAGCACCCGGTTGCAGGGTGACGATATTTACATGGCAATCATGGGCCATGTCCATCGGGTCGACGAAACGGGTGGTGGCCCATTTGCCGTCCGTATCCGGCATGGGGATCGGTTTTATGTGTTTTTCGTTGGTGACGAAGGGTTCTGGGGTCTCAATGCCCTGCACCGGGCAATAGGATTTCCTGATCCAGTGGAAAACCAGTTTCTCTCTGGTTTCATTGAACAGGGACCACGGGGTGTCCGGGGGAATATAGGCATAGCCGCCCGGGATCATTTCGTGCTCGCTGCCCCCAAGGGTCAGCCGGGCCTTTCCCTTCAGCACGAACAGGATTGCCTGGGCCGAGCGGTCCGGCTCGGGCTTTCGGCTGCCACCGCCGGGGGAGACTTCCATGACATATTGGGAAAAGCTTTCGGCAAAGCCGGTCATGGGGCGGGCCAGTATCCAGAGACGGGTTTTTTCCCAGAAGGGCAGGCAAGAGGTGACAATATCGCTCATCACCCCCCCGGGGATGACGGCATAGGAATTCGTGAAAACGGCGCGGCCGCCGATCAACTGGCTTTGGGGGGGCAGGCCGCCTTCGGGGGCAAAATAGCGGTGGTCATTCATCTTGCTGTTTTCCTGAAATTTCCTCTTGTTCCGGCAATATGTCCATTATCCGCAACTGGGCTATGCGCTCGACCTGGGCGCAGGCGGTATCTATTTCCTGTTCCCGGTCGTTGGCTATGCGCTCGTGAAAGGCCTCAAGGATCGAGGCCTTGTCATTGTCCTTTACCGCAATGATGAAGGGAAAGCCAAATTTTGCCGTATAGGTCCTGTTGAGCCTGGAAAACAGTTCCATTTCCTCTTCGCTCAACTGGTCAAGGCCGGCCGAGGCCTGTTCCCTGGCCGAACTGCTGGTCAGTCTCCGGGCCCGGGCCAGTTTTCCGGCCAGGTCCGGATGGGCCTTGAGGACCTTTATCCTTTCTTCCTGGCTGGCGCTCCTGAACTGGGTGCGCATGGCGGCAAACAGGCCGAAGGCGGTATCGTTGGCCGGGCCCAGTTCTGCATCAAAGGTGCGCTGGGCAACCCATTCGCTGTGTTCGAACACGCCGCCGAAAAGGGACAGGAAATCGTCCATGGGCAGGCTGGAGGGATATATGGGACGGGCCACATAGGGATGGGTTGCGGCCCAGTGGCGGGCAATGTCGATGCGTCTTGCCAGCCAGACCCGGTCATGGGATTTAACATATTCGACAAACCTTTTCAGGGAGGCAAGGCGGCCGGGCCGGCCGGCAAGGCGGCAATGGAGCCCGATGGACATCATCTTGGGGCTGCCTGCCATGCCCTCGGCATGGAGCACGTCGAAACTGTCACGCAGATAGGCAAAAAACTGATCACCGCAATTGAAGCCCTGGGGGGTGGCAAAGCGCATGTCGTTATTGTCGAGCGTATAGGGGATTATCAGTTGGGCCCGGCCCCAATGTTCACGCCAGTGGGGA
>WFPQ01000340.1 GCA_015487515.1 Hyphomicrobiales bacterium
GATCACTTCCGCGAGCAGCTCTATGAGCGCCTTGATTTTGACCCGTCGCGAAAAATGAAAACCTACTCCCGCGGCAACAAGCAAAAAATCGGCCTGATCGCGGCTTTCATGAACAAGCCCGAGTTGCTGGTTCTGGACGAGCCCACCGGAGGCCTTGACCCGCTGATGCAGCATGTTGTTGCCGAACTGGTCCTTGAGGCAAAGAACGCCGGGCGCACTACCTTTTTTTCTTCCCATATTCTGCCCGAGGTCCAGGCGGTTTGCGATCGCGTCGGCATTATCAGGCAGGGGCGGCTCATAAAAACCGACAGTGTACATTCTATGACCGAGCAACAGTTCAAACGCCTTCGACTGCATTTCACCTCCCCCCCGCCTCCCGATAGTTTCAAGCAGAAGGGCGTCACCGAAATTGCCCGCAATGAAAAATGGGTCGAGTTTGAAATTTCCTCCGACATGCCAGAATTCATGCAGCAGGCAGCTTCTTACGGCATTGAAGAACTTGAAAGCCTGCCTGTGACCCTGGACGAGATTTTCATGTCCCTTTATTCCGACCAGTCCGAAATGCAGGATCAGGAGGACATCAGGCACCAAGGGGAAAACGATGCCTAATCTGCTTGCCCACGAACTGCTTTCCCGACGTACCGCCATGCTGGGATGGGGTATTGGCCTGGCACTTTTTGGAGCCATGTATGTCGCCATTTACCCCCAAATGGCTGATTACCTGTCGGTCGTGAACGCAATTCCCATCTATCAGTATATGGGGATCTCCATGGGTTCGCTCGAGGGATACCTGGCCTCGGCGGTCGTGCAGTTCATCCCGCTGATACTGATTATCTACGCGGTGATCGCCAGTACCGCGACCCTTGCCGGAGAAGAAGAAGACGGCACCCTGGAACTGATGGTGACGATGCCCCTGGCCCGTTGGCAGATTGTCGCGGTAAAGGCCCTGGCATTAAGTGTTGCCACCCTGGTTATTCTGGCGATAGCCGGTCTGGGCTCGGCCATTACACTTGTCATAATCAAGAGCCTGATCACCACAGACATTACGGCTTTTCAGCTGTTTATCACCATATTGAGCGGTTGGCCGCTCGTTATGGCATTCCTGATGACGGGGCTGTTTCTGGCAGCCTGGCTGCCCAGCCGGCGCGCCGCTTCCATGACCCTGACCATCCTTGTTCTGATCGCCTATTTCGGAAAAACCATGGCCATTTCCCTGCCTGCGATTGCCAGGGTGAAATTCCTGTTCCTGTTCACCCATTTTGATACCAGCCCGCAAATTTTCACCCGGGGCATCCAGCCTTACGGCCCCCTGATATTACTGGGGGTGGCGGCGGGGTTCTTTGCGCTGGCATTGCTGAGTTTCGAGCGCCGGGACATTAGCGTTGGCCTTTGGCCCTGGCAACGCGCCAGACGTACCCCATCCATCAAGTAAAACCGCAAGCGCGAAAACTGCCTTAAAGCCAGGCAGCCCCCAAAATCGCCACACAGGCCAGAAACTGAATATAACTGGCAATCCGAACCGGACTGCCCCCAGGACCGGAGCCGCCGGGATTGCCTTAAGCACATTTTCAGACTGATTGGGCGATCATGAAAACTGGACCAGACCATATCGAGGGAACTGAAGGCTCTGTCGATGGCAGGCATCATGCAGACATCACGCAGACATCACGCAGGCATCATGCAGGCATCATGCAGGCATCATGCAGGCATCATGCCATGCCCGATATACCATCCAAATGATATCCACGAGAAGCCGTAGCGAACTACATGGGGAGCAAAAACCGCTTAACTGCCTGTCTTAGAGGGTTTTTATGGTGCCCGGGGGCGGATTTGAACCACCGACACGAGGATTTTCAGTCCACTGCTCTACCCCTGAGCTACCCGGGCCAACCTGGTAAACACGTTTACCAAAATGCTGGGGGTTTATAGGGCGTAGCCAACTCCGTGTCCAGCACCCAAATCAGCAAAATTTAGCCAGGCTCACATTTTATTCATGCCGACAACAACCCGCAGGCCTGCAGTACCCTTAAAACAGGCAATGCCATCTTTTCGGACAGGCCATATTTTCATACAAATCTTTTCATGAAAGATGCAAGAACCGCATCAAACGGGCCGGCCTGCCAGAAACTAACCACTGTCGCGAACAATTAGCCGGACCGGCAACACAACCCTTGAGGGCTCTTCGCCCCGGCGGGCCCTGTCCAAAAGCTCCAGGGCAGTCTTTGCCAGCAGGGAAAAATCCTGGCGAACGGTCGTGAGGCTGGAAGAAAGATCGGGCAGGTCATCAAAACCGGCAACGGCTATTTCCCCGGGTACCTTTTTGCCCATATCCATCAGGGCTGCCCTTGCACCCAGAGCCTGTTCGTCGGTCTCACAAAACAGGCAGTCAAAGGAAATACCTCCACCCAGCGCCATGATGGAGCGATAACCGTCAAGGGTCGAGGTTATGCCATTGACAGCCGGCAACATTACCGGTTCCAGGCCCAGGCGCCTCCCCTCATCCATACAGGCATTGGCGCGGACCAGGATATCATGACCCTCGCCACTTCGCCTTGAGGCCATGACGGCCATTCGCTTTCTGCCGGTGTCCGCAAAATGCCTCGCCACCAGTCTTGCCCCCCCCGCATCGTCCGGAACCAGGGAAAAACCTGTATTGAACCGGTCATAACCGATAGCCACGTGGGCAATGCCATGCTTTGTGCATAGCTTGATCCTTGGGTCATTATTGACGGTTCCAATGATTATCATCGCCCCGACATCGGAAAGATTCTGGACAAAATTATCGGAACTTACCAGCCGCAGGGCCCAGCCGGTGGCACTTAGCCTTTGCGACAAGGCCTGGTGCAGCAGAGATACGTAACGAGTGGTGGAATTATCGGTCTGACCAAGACTAAGACCTACAAAAGCCAGGGAACCCTGAGCAAGAATCCTGCCGCCGACGGAAGGCCTGTAGCCAAGCTCGGAACAGGCCCTTAGCACCCTGGAACGGGTTTTGGCGGTTACTGCCTTGTCACCACGCAGAGAGCGGGAAACGGTTGCAGTGGAAAATCCTGTGGCAGCAGCAATATCGGCCAGGGTTGGAGGCATGTTTGTTGATCCAGCTTTTCCTCTGTTTTGCACAATCCTATAATCGTAAACTCCAGGGCCGCAAGGGCACGGGAACGGATCAATGGCTGCAAATTTGTCGACAGGCCGGTTGACTAGAAAAATGTAAGCGCTTACATTAATCCGGCGCGCCCTGGTTTTGTCAACCCAGATGTTTGGCAATGGTGCATGAAACAACGGTGTCAAAGGCAATAATGCCGGCACGGGGAAACAAGCACGGCCCGCAAGCCGGGTCTGCTTGAGGAGGAAAAAATGTTAAAATCAATTACAGGAAACATGCTGGCCGTTTCGGCGCTGGTTGCAGTCAGTGCCATCTCGGCCCAGGCTCAGACGGTTCGCGTTTCGGGATTTGGCGGCGCCGACCCGGTCGTTGTCAACGGCCTGCTCAACGATGTTCTGGCCGATGAAATAGCCGCCCTTGGCATAAAGGTGGAATATGCTCCCACCGAAGGTGATTATTCCCAGTTCATACTGAATGCACTTTCTGCCGGAACCGCTCCCGACGTGTTCTATACGGATATTTTCTGGAGCCTTTCGATATTTGCAAATGGGCAGGCCGAACCGGTAAAGGACATGGAGCTTTCCGATGCCCTGATCCCGTCGCTGGTCGAAGCATTTACCTATGAAGGGCAGTTATATTCGGTTCCAAAGGATTTCAACACGCTGGCCGTGCATTACAACAAGGACATATTTGATGATGCAGGGGTAGAATATCCCAACGACAATGACAACTGGGATACCTTCCAGGAAAAACTGGCAGCGGTTCAGGGCAAACTTGAAGATGTATACGGGGTTTGCGTGGTTCCGGATTATGCCAGGTTTGCAGCTTTTGCCCTTGCAACGGGCTGGCAGCCATTCAATGCCGAGGGCAAAACCGTTCTCGATGATGATTTCCGCCGCGCCTTTTCCTATTATACCGGGCTGGTGGCCAATGGGGCCGGAGTGGTTGCCGCCGATATTGGCGAAGGCTGGACCGGGGGCTGCCTTGGTTCCGAGCAGGCTGCCGTTGCAATAGAAGGGGCATGGATAATAGGGTTCTTAAAGGATGCTGCCCCGAGCATGGAATATGGCACGGCCCTCATTCCCATGGACCCGATCAGCGGTGACCGCGGCAACCTGATATTTACCGTGGGCTGGACGGTCAATGCAGCCTCCGAAGTGAAATCCGAAGCCGCCGAACTGATCAGGCTCCTGACCAGCGAAAAGGCCCAGCAATGGGTTCTCGAACAAGGCCTGGCCCTGCCGAGCCGTTCGGCCCTGGTGGACAATCCCTACCTGATGGGAGATTCTGCCGAGCAAAAAGCCAACCTTGCCGTATTCAGGGGAGCAACCGATGGCAATGTACTTCCGTTCTTCTTTGGAGAACTGGGCGGGGCATGGATGGAGCCCATCAACAGCGCTCTGAACTCGGTCCTTCTGGGAGAGGCAGACATTGATACCGCCATTGCCCAGGCCCAGAGCCGGTTCGAAGAGCTCCAGGGCGACTAGGCAAAATATCAATGGCAATCGCAACCTGCAACGGGCGGCGGTTGCCACAAATCAGAGACGGGGGGATGATTTGAGGCGTTCAGTTGGCAGACAGGCTTTTGCCGGATGGCTGTTTGTTGCCCCGTTTCTTGTTTCGCTGGGGGTGTTCTTCATCTGGGCGATCCTGCGGACCGTCTGGTTTTCCCTGACGGACTACAATCTTTTTGGAACTCCGGCATTCGTGGGGCTCGAAAACTTCGTCAACCTGTTTCTTGATGAACTGTTCATCTTTGCCCTGAGAAACAGCATCAGCTTTGCGCTCATAGTTACCGGGGCTCAGACCATTCTGGCTCTGCTTCTGGCCCTGCTGGTCAACAGCGCAGCAAGGGCCAGGGGCATTGCGCGCACCATATTTTATTTTCCCTCGATAATGTCGAGTGCCGCCATGACACTGATATTCCTGTGGCTGTTCCAGCGCCAGGGACTCATGAGCGCGCTGGTGGGCAATATACTGAACCTGCGCTGGATAATCCTGACATTCTTCCTGGTGGCGGCCCTGGTGCAGTTATTGCTGGTTTTCAATGCGAAAAGCAAATATGAAGGGGTCAAACTGCTTGATCCCTATTTCCTGCTGGGCTCTATGCTGGCCGGATTGCTCGGGGCAATTGTGGTCCGCATTGGCGGATTCGTTCCCATATATGACGAAAGAATGCTGATAAGCTGGCTCAACAGCAGGGATGTGTTCCTGTTCATGCCACGCACCCTCTGGTCGGTGGCGCTGATGAATGTCTTTACCACCGTGCCAACCCTGATGCTGCTGTTTCTTGCCGGGCTGCAATCGGTTCCCCTGTCCCTTTATGATGCGGCAAGAATGGACGGGGCCAATGCCTTTTACCGTTTTTTCAACGTGACCCTGCCCTCCCTGACCCCGGTAACCTTTGCGGTGGTTACCCTTGGCCTGATCGGCACCCTGCAAATGTTTGACCAGGTGGCAATTCTCGGGGCGGCAGCGCCCCTGGAAAGCCGGATCACCCTGGCATATTACACCTATTACAACACATTCCCCCCGGGTGGTTCCCCCAATATCGGGCTGGCCAGCGCCAGTGCCCTGACA
>WFPQ01000341.1 GCA_015487515.1 Hyphomicrobiales bacterium
AGAAGGAGCTGGCCATGGTCTGCGGGGGAGTGGAGGCCCGGCTGAGTGTCCTGGCGGAAGCCGAAATCGTGGCGGCTCCGCCGGGCAGCGCCTTTGTGGTAATGACCCATGATCACGGGCAGGATTTCCTGCTTGCCCGCCAGGCCCTGTTGCGCGGCGACGGGGCCTATGTGGGCATGATAGGCTCCAAAAGCAAGCGGGCGGCGTTCGCCGGCTGGATGAAAAGGCATGGGGCAGGCAGGAGCCGGGAAGAAACGAAGAAGCTGCTCGGTGGCCTGACATGCCCGATCGGCGGGGGAAAACTTCGTGACAAGAGGCCGCAGGTCATTGCGGCGCTGGTCGCGGCAGAAATTCTGGTGCACACTGTAGGGCGCTGCGAAACCGGGGCCGGGGCAGGAAGGGAAAAGGCCGGGGAATGCCGGCGGAGCGCCGGGGCGGAACCGGGCCTGGAGGCGGGGCCGGATATGGCTGAATTGCCGCCGGGGCCCGACATGCAGGGGATGGGGGAAGAATTCTGATGCAGGAAAACGAGCGGCCACGGCTTCAGGTCAGGGGCATCAGCAAGCAGTTTCCCGGTGTTCTGGCCAATGACCGGGTGAGTTTCAGCGTGGCTCCGGGGGAAATTCATGCCCTGCTGGGGGAAAACGGGGCGGGAAAATCAACCCTGGTCAAGATGATCTATGGCATCATGCAGCCGGATGAGGGAGAAATGTTCTGGAACGGGCAGCCCCTTCTGGTCAGCAATCCAAAGGCGGCGCGCTCCAGGGGCATCGGCATGGTCTTTCAGCATTTTTCGCTGTTCGAGGCCCTCAGCGTGCTGGAAAACATAGCCCTTGGCATGGATGGTTCCCTTTCCATGGGGGAACTGGAAAAAAAAGTCAGGGAAGTCATGCAGGACTATGGCCTGATGCTTGATCCGGGCCGGGTGGTTTCGTCCCTGAGCGTGGGTGAGCGGCAGCGTATCGAGATAGTTCGTGCCCTGCTGCTGAAGCCGGAACTGTTGATCATGGATGAGCCGACCTCGGTTCTTACTCCCCAGGAAGTCACGCAACTGTTTGAAACTTTGCGAAAACTGGCTTCAGAAGGCTGCTCGATACTATATATTTCCCACAAGCTGCATGAAATAAAGGAGCTTTGCGATACCGCAACAATATTGCGGGGTGGAAAGGTGGTCGGGGAGTGCAATCCGGCTGAAGAAACTTCAAAATCCATGGCTGAAATGATGATCGGCGGCTCGCTGAAGGAGATTTCCAGGGGGGAAGACGGCGCCCTTGGTGATGTCCTGCTGAAGGTGAACGGGCTCAGTCTCGGCAGAAACCATGATTTTGGCACCGCCCTTGCCGATATTTCCTTCGAGGTCAGAAGGGGAGAAATCTTCGGGGTGGCCGGAGTGGCCGGAAACGGGCAGAACGAGTTGCTGGAGGCCATGAGCGGGGAAATGCCGGCCCCAAGGGAAGATGCAATAATATTGCATGGCAGGCCCATGGGACTGCTCGGGCCCAATCAGCGGCGCAAGGCCGGGCTTTGCTGCGTTCCCGAAGAACGAAACGGCCATGCGGCCATAGGAGATTTCAGCCTTAGCGACAATGCGGTACTGACGGCGCGTCATCGCAAGGGGCTGGTAAAATCGGGAATGGTGCAGGGAAGGGCCGCGGAGAAATATACGAGGGAGATAATAAGCAGGTTCAGCGTGATGGCAACGGGTCCCATGGCTCAGGCCGGTTCGCTTTCCGGGGGCAATCTGCAAAAATTCATCATGGGGCGAGAAATATTGCAGGTGCCCGAGGTTCTGGTGGTTTCCCAGCCGACCTGGGGGGTGGATGCGGGGGCGGCCGCCTTCATTCACCAGGCGCTGGTGGACATGGCCCAGGCAGGTTCGGCGATCGTTGTCATTTCCCAGGACCTGGACGAGCTGCTGGCCCTTTGTGAAACCATAAGTGTCATAAACGAGGGGAAACTATCAAGAGCCATGCCAATCAAGGGGGTTTCGGTCGAGGAACTGGGACTGCTGATGGGGGGCATACATGGCACAGAGGAAACGGGGGAACGTGACAGGGTGGAGAACGGGGCAGAAAAAAACGGATCAGGCGGGATAAAGGAGGGAAAGGCCGATGCAGTTCAGGCTTGAAAAAAGGGCCGAGGTAAGCCGTCCGATGCTTTATCTGACTCCGGTTGCCGCCGTTATCATAACCATGATCGTGGGAGCGGTGATTTTTTCACTTCTTGGTTTCAATGGTGCCATTGCGGTCAGGGAGATCTTTCTGACCCCATTGACGAATTCCCTGAAGTGGCAGGACCTGGCGGTCAAGTCAGCGCCCCTGATAATCATAGGGGTGGGGCTTTCCATCGGTTTTCGGGCCAATGTGTGGAATATCGGGGCCGAGGGGCAATATATTGCCGGGGGATTGGCAGCAACCGGGGTGGCGCTGATAACCCACCAGATGAGCGGGTGGTGGCTGTTGCCCCTGATGGGAATTGCCGGGATTCTTGGGGGCATGGCATGGGTTGCGGTACCGGCCTTTTTGCGGGTCAGGCTCAATGTCAACGAAATCCTGACCACTTTGATGCTTACTTACGTGGCGGTGCAATTGCTCAATTTCCTGGTGTTTGGCCCCTGGAAGAGCCCGTTCAGCTTTGGCCAGCCGCAAACCGTCATGTTCAATGATGACCAGATACTGCCATATATAATTCCCGGAACCATAGTGCAGGCCGGAGCCCCGATTGCAATTCTTGTTGCCATTTTCGCCTGGATCATGATGGGCAGGTCCATTTTCGGATTCCAGGTAAAAACCGTTGGCACGGCGCCCGATGCCGCGCGGCACGGGGGATTTTCAAACAGGCAGACCGTCTGGATAACCCTGCTGATAGGAGGGGGGCTGGCCGGGCTTGCGGGCATGCTGGAGGTGGCGGGGCCATTTACCCGCATGGTGCCCCAGTTCCCGACAAATTACGGGTTTACCGCCATAATCGTGGCGTTTCTGGGGCGGCTGCATCCCATGGGTGTAATGCTGGCCGGGCTCGTTCTGGCGATAAGTTTTGTCGGCGGGGAGGTGGCCCAGACAACCATAGGCCTGCCCAATCCGGCCGTCGGACTGTTCCAGGCCATGATGCTGTTCTTCATCCTGGCCGGAGACGTGCTGGTGCGTTACAGGGTTCGCAGGGTGTATCACAAGAAGGCAACGGGCCGGGACAGTGACAAGAAGGCCGGTGCGGAGGCGGGCGCATCATGAACATCGATATCACCATTGCCATAATCATAACCATGGTAGGGGCCTCCACCCCGCTGCTGCTGGCGGCGCTGGGAGAACTGGTGGTGGAAAAAAGCGGCGTATTGAACCTGGGAATAGAGGGCATGATGCTGACCGGGGCCGTGGTCGGGTTTGCCGTTACATTTAATACCGGCAATCCGTGGCTGGGGATAGGGGCGGCAGCCCTGGCCGGGGTCATGGTTTCGATGCTTTTTGCGGTTCTGACCCTTTCCCTGGCATCGAACCAGGTGGCGACCGGGCTGGCCCTGACCATTTTCGGCACCGGGTTTTCGGCCCTGTTCGGGCAGGCCTATACGGGCAAGCCGATAGCGCTATTTGATTCGGTGTTTCCCGAGACCTTGACCGAAGACCGGTTTTTGAGGGTGTTTTTCGACTATTCCCCACTGGTCTATTTTTCGTTCCTGATGACATTCCTGGTCTGGTGGTTCCTGCAAAAAACCCGGGCCGGACTGATCTTAAGGGCAGTGGGGGAAAACGACCATTCAGCCCATTCCATGGGATATTCGGTAACGGGGGTACGCTATGGGGCGGTGGCGTTCGGGGGAGCAATGGCAGGCATTGCCGGGGCCTGTTTTCCCCTGCTGCTGACCCCGCAATGGGTCGAGGGGCTGACCGGGGGACGGGGATGGATAGCCCTGGCACTGGTGGTTTTTGCGGCCTGGAGACCGGGCCGGCTGCTGGCGGGGGCCTACCTGTTCGGCCTGATCGCCACCATGGAACTCTATGCAAAGGCGGCAGGGGGGGCATTCAGGATTCTTCCCTCCGAACTCTGGGCCTCGCTGCCATATCTTGCTACAATAGTGGTGCTGGTGCTGATTTCGTTGCGTCGCACAAAGAATTCAGGCGCGCCAGCTTGTCTTGGCAAGCCATTTATGCCCAATAATTAGGGCCGGAATCCTGAACTGGACAGGAGTCCTGGTTTTGGGCCCTGGCTGGCGGTATCCCGGGGGGGCTGGTAATAAAAGTTTCAGATACCACCGGGGAGGTGTTGTTGTGGGGGCACAAACATTTGGGAGCAATGATGCCCGGAAGCATCGCAGCCGGGCAGAAACAGACACCGTGTGGAAACAAACGGGGAAACAAGTCACCTTAGTTCAACAAGCAGAATCAAACTTTAGGAGAAACCCATGGTTCGTATAAATCGTCGCAATGTCTTGAAAATCGGTGGTGCCGCTGCGGCATTGCCCCTGATAGGTTCAAGGGCCTTCGCCCAGAAGGAAAAGGTCCGGGCCGCGTTCGTTCTGATCGGCACCCCGGATGACAATGGCTGGAATTATGCCCATGACCTGGGCCGGCGTGACATGGTTGCAGCCCTTGGGGAAGACCGGGTGGAAACCACCCAGGTGACCAATGTTGCAGAAGGGCCGGACAGTGAAAGGGTGTTCCGCGAACTGGCACAGCAGGGCCATGACATCATCTTTGGCACCAGCTTTGGTTACGGGGATGCAATGCTAAAGGTTGCCAAGCAGTTCCCGGATGTCAAGTTCGAGTGGGCCACCGGCTACAAGACCGCACCGAACCTCTCCATTTACAATGCCCGTTTCCACGAAGGCCGCTCGGTGCTGGGAACCATTTCAGGCATGATGAGCGAAACGGGAATCGGCGCCTATATCGGCTCTTTCCCCA
>WFPQ01000342.1 GCA_015487515.1 Hyphomicrobiales bacterium
ATGAGAAAATGATCCAGAACTTGAGCATTTGCCACATTCCAAAGCAACTTGGAATTGATGAGGGCGATGGGGATTTTCCCCCCGGCCGGCACGAGTGCGCCCGGTCGGAATGGCTGTTGTTCGAAACGTGCCAGCGCCGGGTCTACATTTCGATGGACCCTCTTAATTCCCTGGCCACGGCCGAGGGGGACGCGGTTTCCTGCGGTGGGGAGTTTTACCTGGCCGAAAAGGCCTATGGGAAGCTGCTGAGCATACTTTGCGGGCTGGAATCAAGGATCCTGGCCGAGACCGAGGTCTTTGGTCAGTTCAAGGTTTTTGCCTCTTCCCTGCCGGCCAACAGCCGTTTCAAGCGCCTGGCCCAGGATCTGATAATCGATGTCAGGGAACTGCGCAAATCCTGCCTCACCGGCATCGGCTTGCGCTCCTATGGTTCCCTCGGGGCCCATTACGTGGCCGGTCTGCAATCCGTGGCAATTATCGGTGGCGGCCAGCTGGCGCAAAAGATTCTTCCCTACCTGTTCGAAGCCGGGCATGATTTGATCATGTATCTGCGCCGGCCTTCAAGGGCCCGGATGCTGCCTGAACGCTTCAGGAAGAATCTCAAGGTGCATTCGCTTTTTCAAACCGATGATTTTGAACCCGCCAGGGGGTTGATAATTGCCGCTCCCGTTGCGAGTTCCGATGTTGAGAACTGGCTGCAGGCCACTGCCATCAGCCCCGGAACCATTGTGGATCTCAGGGATCAGCGTGCCGACAGGCGCCTTGCCGTTTCGTGCCGCCTTGTAACCCTGGATGACCTGTTTGAGCACATGCAAAAGGTTTCCGAATTGCTGGAAGGCAAGGTCGAGAATGCCCGGCGCCAGGTGGAAGAGTTGACGCGCAGGCGTTTCTCGTCCCGCCATTTCAGGCCTTTCGGCTGGGAGGACATATGCGCCTGAGCCCAACGGTCCTGACCATTGCCGCAAGAAAAAGCGATCTTGCAAGAATTCAGGCCTACATGGTTGGAGATGCCCTGCAAAGTAATTTTCCCGGCCTGCAGATCACCTACAGGTTTTCTTCTTCCCTGGGTGACCGCAACCAGGACGACCCCTTGTGGGAAATGCCCGAACAGGGGGTTTTCACGCAGGATTTCGTACGTCAGCTCGCCGAGGGGCAGGTGGACATGGTCGTGCATTCATGGAAGGACCTGCCCACCGGTGAAAATGGCCTGACCCGCCTGGTTGCAACCCTGCCCCGTGCCGATCACCGCGACCTGCTGCTGGTCACCAGGGACGGTGTCAGGCGTGCCATGGCCAGCAGAACCCTGCACGTCCTTTCCTCTTCTCCCCGGCGCTGCCACAATCTTTTGGAATTTTTGCCCCGGGCCTTTCCCGGCGGGCTTGAAAAAATAGTATTTGAGCCGGTACGCGGCAATATCCAGACCCGCATTGACAAATTGCTCGGGCTCAGCGCTCAAGGCCATGGCAAGGGCGAAACCATCGATGGCCTTGTAGTGGCCAAGGCAGCAATCGATCGCCTGCTGGATGCCGGCCGCTGGAGCCGGGAGGGGGACGATTTTTCCAATTCGGTCAAGACCTTGAGGGCTGCCATTGATCAGTGCCGCTGGATGGTTCTGCCCGCCAGTCACAACCCGCCTGCCGCCGCCCAGGGGGCCCTGGTGGTTGAAACTGCCGCAGGACGTGATGACCTGGTGGAAATGCTTGATGCCATCAATTCCCGTTCCACCTTTGATGATGTCAGCCATGAGCGCTCCATTCTGGCTTCCCATGGCGGAGGGTGTCACCAAAAGATCGGTGTCTGGGTAAAAACCCTTCCGGGTGGCAGGATAACTTCCCTGCGCGGAAAAACCCATGGCGGAAAGGTCTTGCAGGAGTTTTCCATGGAACCGGCCGGTGAAATGCCGGAACATATAGGCCGGGACGAGATTTTTTTGCCATCCCGCTATGCATCCATGTTCAGGCGGCAGCCGGTTTTTGCAAGCTCCGTGGATCTTGAAAAGATCTCGGAGGCAAAAGCCGTTTTTCTCGCTTCCAGCCATATCCCCAACGAATACCTTTCCATCCTTGACGGGCAGGTTGTCTGGGCCAGCGGGGTTGCAAGCTGGTTCAGGTTTGCCAGCAAGCACATATGGGTTAACGGGGTCGATGACAATCTCGGCTCCCTTGAGCCGCGCTGCCTTGATGTTCTGCTCGATGGCGAGCCGGACTGGCTGACCCTGTCCCATGACAAGAGCCCGGTCACAAACCGCATCAGCACCTACCGGTTGTTGCCGGACACGGACGAACTTGCCATTGACGGGGAGAAGTATTTTTATTGGCGCAGCGGGACCGCCTTCAAAAGGGCTCTTGAATTGCAGCCCTTAATAGCCGGTGGCATTCATTGTTGCGGGCCCGGCAGAACCCTTGATGCCATCAGGGAAGTACTTGGCGCTGATGCCAGGATATTGACTTTTGCCGGCGAGCAGGACTGGCTGGAGCAGATGAAAAAAAGACAAAGAACCGAAAAGACGGACAAATGAAACGTTTGATGCGCGCCCGGGCCAATGCCCACATTCGCGAATTGCTGGCCTCCGATGGCTTGAGCACCGCAAAGCTGATACAGCCGCTCTTCGTTCAGGAGGGGCTTGAAAAAAGCCAGCAATTGCCCGGGCTGGACGGCAATTTCCGCATGGGGCTGGAGGCGGCGCTGAAACAGGTTGAAAGCGATCTGGAACAGTCCGTTCGCAATTTCATGCTCTTTCCCATTCCGGCCGGCAAGGGAATTGACGCTGAACCCGGCGCAAATATGGTTGCCGGAATCAAGGACCGGTTTGGTTCCGATATTCAGCTCTGGGTCGATACCTGCCTCTGTTCCAGTTCACCCCTTGGCCATTGCTGCCTGTTCCATGCAGATGGGCCCGGTGATGGTTCTCCCACCCTGATAGACCTTGAGGCAACCCTTAAGGCCCTGTCGTCCTATGCCCTTGCCTATGCCCGGGCCGGGGCCGATGGCATTGCCCCCAGCGACATGATGGATGCAAGGGTAGGGGCCATCCGTTCCATACTGGATGGCAATGGCCACGAACTGGTTCCGATAATGAGCTATTCGACCAAGTTCGCCAGCCAGTTTTACGGACCCTTCCGCGATGCTGCCTCATCTGCTCCTTCCTTTGGCGATCGCAGGCAATATCAGATTGATGTCAGGAATCGAACTGATGCCATTAATGCCTCCATCCGTTGTGCCGGAGAGGGGGCCGATCTGCTGATGCTCAAGCCCGGCATGACCAGCATCGACCTGCTGGCCCCCATAAGGAGAAAGACCAGTCTGGCGGTCGGGGTATACCAGGTAAGTGGCGAATATGCCTCCCTGGGGCTTCTGGCCCGCAATGGCTTTGCCGATTTTGATGCCGCCCTGCTTGAAACCTGGCATGTCTATAGGCGGGCCGGGGCCCAGTTCATCATAACCTACGGGGCCCGCAGGGCCCTTTCCCTTGGAGTTGGCCCATCATGAATCCCAGTGTGCATCCCAGGAGTCTGTTTGAACGTTCAAGGCAGGTCACCCCGGGTGGCGTTCACAGCCCCGTAAGGTCTTTCAGGGGAATTGGCCGGCCTCCGGTATTTTTTGCAAAGGCCCGGGGGGCCAGCCTGATTGACGTGGACGGCAACCGCTACATTGATTTCTGCCAGAGCTTTGGGCCCCTCATCCTGGGCCACAGGGACCCGGACGTGGAGATGGAGGTCTTGCGCGCCGTTGGTGATGTCTGGTCTCTTGGGGCCGCCGATCCCTATTCCCTTGAACTGGCCGAATGGATTGCTGAACGGGTAAGGCCGGTTCAAAGCATAAGGTTCGTGACCTCGGGCACCGAAGCGGTCATGAGCGCCCTGCGCCTGGCCCGCGGCTTTACCGGACGCCGGAAAATCGTCAAATTCGACGGTTGCTACCATGGCCACGTGGATTCCATGCTGGTCAGGGCCGGCAGCGGCCTTGCCGAAGAAGGCGCCGCTTCCTCGAGCGCCGGGGTCACTGGCAACCAGGTTGCCGACACCATCGTCCTGCCCCTTGGTGACGGCGAGGCGCTGGAGCGTCTGTTTGAAAGTTGCGGCAAGGATATCGCGGCGGTTATCATCGAGCCGCTTCCGGCAAATTTCGGCCTGTTGCCGCTTGAAAAATCCTTTCTTGAAAAACTGCGATCCGTCACTTGTGAAAATGGTTCCCTGCTGATTTTCGACGAGGTGATTTCCGGTTTCAGGGTTGCCCTTGGCGGCATGGCCGAACTCGTGGGCATCGAGCCGGACCTTGTCACCTATGGCAAGATCATCGGAGGAGGTTTTCCGGTCGGTGCCCTTGGCGGAAGCCGCAAGGTCATGGAACATCTTGCTCCCTCCGGCCCGGTCTACCAGGCCGGAACCCTGAGCGCCAATCCCGTTTCCATGCGCGCCGGGCTTGCCACCCTTGAAAAGGCGTCTCTTGCCGGACGGTATGAACGGTTGAATGGGCGGTCAAAAACCTTTGCGGATCAATTGCGCGCCCTGATCAAGAGATATTCGCTTGATATTTCCGTCGTCCAGGTCTCTTCCCTGCTATGGTTTTTTCCGGGCAGTTCGCAAACCGTTCCAGGACTTCCCTACCGGTTTCCTTCTGATCTTGAAGATCGCTTCAGGCCGCTTTTCCTGGCTCTTTTGAATGAGGGCATCTATACGGCGCCCAGCGGTTACGAGGTCCTGTTTCTATCCCATGCCCATACGGAAACGGTTCTGCAGGAGGCGCTGGAAAAATTTGCCTGCGCCTTTGAAAGGCTGGCGGCAGGAGAATTCGGGTGAAACACTTTGGGGTCAAGATCCTGATTGCCATTGCCTGGCTGGTTTTCACGGTCTCCCTTTCGGGCTGGTGGTTTGTCTATACCTGGAACCAGATAGAGATCAATGCCCAGGGCAATGTGCGCACCATGCTGCAGTTCGAAGGGGTATCGCTGCTGATCGCCCTTCTGGCCGGGGGGGCGGCGATTGTCTTTTTGATTTTCCAGGAACGCAAGTCCTACAAGACCCTGAACGATTTTCATCTTGCCTTCAGCCATGATCTGAAAAACTCCATGACCTCGCTGCAAATGCAGGTCGGGGCCCTGCGCGACGAATATCGTGGTGAAAAGAATCCGGTTCTGACGAGACTGGACAAGGAGAGCCGTCGTCTGCAGATGAAACTGGAAAACTCCCTCGAACTGTCCAGGCTTGCGGTTTCTCCCTATTTCATGGAGAACGTGCCCCTCTCCGGAATTTTGGCCAAGACCCGGTTTCACGAGCCCGAAATAGAACTTCTCCTTGATGGTGACCAGCAGATTTTCGGGGATCGCCGGGCCCTTGAGATCATCTTCCAGAACCTTTTCAACAATGCGGTAAAGCACGGCAATGCCACCCGCATTTCGATAAAGACCCAAAACGGGCCTTCCGGCATGATAAGGCTTCGCATCAGTGACAATGGATCGGGTTTTGGGGGGGAACATGATCAGCTTGGCCAGATGATTTCCCTTGGCGAAAAGACCAGCGGTTCGGGCATCGGCCTCTACCTGGTCGACCAGCTGGTCAGGAAGATGGGGGGAACTGTGGAGTTTCCTCCTCCCGGCAGCGGGGACGAGGACGATGGGGGGTTTGTGGTTTTGCTTACCCTTGAAAGGGGGAGGGGAGCATGAAGAGGATATTGCTGCTCGAAGATGATCAGTCCCTTGGAGCCACCCTTTGCCAGCGGCTTGGGGATTGTGGCTACAGGGTGGTTTTGGCTCCGACCATAAGGGAGGCCATTTTCCACATCGAGAACGGGGAATTTGATCTTCTGGTCCTTGACGTGGGCCTGCCCGATGGCTCGGGTTATGAATTTGCCGGCCTGGCCAAGCAGAAGACCGCAGCCCCCTTCCTGTTTCTCACCGCCCAGAACGATGCAGGCGACCGCCTGGCCGGTTATGAGCTGGGAGCCAGTGAGTATATTCCCAAACCATTCGTTTTCAAGGAATTGCTGCTGCGCATCCAGCGGGTGTTCCGGGGAAGCATGGATCCGGTAAAGTCCATTGCCTGCGCTGACCGTTTCATCAACCTTACCGAGATGTCGGTCAGCGATGGCCAGGGCAAGATCACCTACCTGTCCAACCGGGATTTTCGCCTGCTCAACATCCTGATCCGCCGCTCGCCACGCCCGGTTTCAAGGGACGAAATCCTGGATGAACTAATCGGGCTCGATCATTTTCCCTCCACCAGGACCATCGATAATTCGATCGTGCGCCTGCGCCAGATTCTTGGAGAGGCCGGGGGAAAATACATACGATCCATACGCGGGGTCGGCTACCAGTGGCTGCCCCCCAAAACCAGCAATGAAAGTTGAATAAATGCCCAACCACCTGTTCCATAAGGCCCTGAATCGGGTCCCCCAGGAAACCCCTCCAATCTGGTTCATGCGCCAGGCTGGCCGGTATCATGAGCATTATCAGGCCCTTAGCAGAGAGCATGGATTCACCAAATTATGCACGACCCCTGATCTTGCGGCACAGGTTGCCCTTGGCCCCATGGAGGATTTCGATTTTGATGTTTCGATTTTGTTCAGTGATATCCTGTTCGTGCTGTCTGCCCTTGGCATGGGTCTTGAGTATACTTCTTCCGGCCCAAGGCTGGATTTTTCCCTCGATGCCGACACCATTTCAAGGCTCGACGGTTCCGTCGGTGTTGCCGGGCGCCTTTCCTTTCAGGCCGAGGCCCTTGCAAGGACCCGCCAGCTTCTGCCCGATGACAAGAGCCTGATCGGTTTCAATGGCGGGCTCTGGAGTCTTTTCACTTACGCGGTCGAGGGGACCCACAAGGGTTCCCTGGTCAGGGCCAAGGGTTCCCTTGATCTTTTCCATTCCTTCATGGAACTGCTGTTGCCGGTATTGATTGAAAACACCCGCCAGCAGCTTGAGGCCGGAGCCGAAGTGGTAATGATGTTCGATACGGCCGCCGGCGAGCTTTCTCCGGCTCTTTACCATTCCCTGGTGGTGCCCTATCTCAAGGAACTGGCATCGGCTTTTCCCAAGAAGATCGGCCTTTATACCAAGGGAACCACCCCGGCCCATTATCGCCATCCCCTTTTCGAGGATGGCACCATGGCCGGGCTCGGAGTTGATCATCGCTGGTCGGCCTCGGACATGGGGCGGCTGAAATCCGGCTTTTGCCAGGGAAATTTCGATCAGACCCTGCTGTTTCTGCCCGAGGATGAGTTTTTGTCTCACCTGTATTCCTGGCTGGATGAAATTCATGCAGATGGTCCCCCCCCCGGCTGGGTCGGGGGTCTTGGTCATGGGGTTCTGCCGGGAACCCCGACCTCCAACGTGCGCCTTTTCGTTCGCGGTGTTCGCGAATACGGGCAGGGCCGTTTACAATCCAACGAGAGCAAAACCGGGTGAAAAGGTGAAGAAATGACTGATCTTGTCAAGAAATATGACCGTCCGGTCCCCCGTTACACTTCCTATCCCACCGTTCCCTATTGGGACAATGTGCCAGACACCGGGGAATGGGTGGATTCCCTTAACCGCTCGTTTTCCGGTCCCGACAGCCCCTGGAGCCTTTACATCCACATCCCCTTTTGTGAATCCCTGTGCTGTTTTTGCGCCTGCAATACCACCATCAGCCGCAATCACGACCGCTATGAGGGCCAGTATGTAGATTGCGTGCTGGCTGAATGGAAAACCTACCTGGAACGGGTGCCGGCCCTTGGGCAAAGGGTTTTGAAAAACATCCACCTTGGTGGCGGCACCCCCACATTCCTCAGCCCCGAAAATCTGGTTCGCCTGCTTGAGCCGGTAATTTCTGCTGCAAATATTGACCCGGAAAGTTTTGAGGGCTCGATCGAGGTTCACCCCAACTATACCAGCGAGGAACATCTAAGGGAGCTTTCAAGGCTGGGTTTCAATCGAATTTCCATCGGTGTTCAGGATTTCAACCTGAAGGTGCAGAAACTGGTCAATCGCATTCAGCCCCCAAAGGTTACCGCCAGTACGGTAATTGCCGCCAGGGAACTGGGATTTACCTCCGTAAATTTCGACCTGATCTATGGCCTGCCCGGCCAGGGCTCTGCCGAGATGGAATATACCATTGACCAGACCCTTGAAAACATGCCCGATCGCATTGCCCTTTACAGCCTTGCCATCGTTCCCTGGATAAAACCGGCTCAGCGCCATTTCAAGGACGAGGACCTGCCAACTCCCAAGGAAAAGCGCGATCTTTACGAATACGCCAAAAACCGCCTGCTCGGGGCTGGATACATTGAAATCGGCATGGATCATTTTGCCCTTCCCGGTGATGATCTGTTGCGGGCCATGCAGGAGGGGCGCCTGCATCGCAATTTCATGGGCTATACCGATCAGAAGACCGATATCCTGCTGGGCCTTGGGGTCAGTTCCATTTCGGCATCCCCCGACTGTTTTCACCAGAACCAGAAAATTCTCTCTCTTTACGAGGAAAAGGCCAGGGATGGAGAAATACCAACCATGCGCGGCCACAAGCTGAGCGCAAGGGACCAGAAGATCCAGCTCCAGATCCTGCAACTGATGACCGGGTTCAGGACCCGGTTTCTGGATGCAGAACAGGAAGAGACCATAGTTTCGCGCCTTGACGAGATGATTGGAGATGACCTTGTAAGGGTTCAGGATTCCACCCTTGTCATCACCGGGAAGGGCAAGGGGTTTCTTCGTATAGTCTGTGCTGCCTTTGACGAGAAGCTGGCCGAGAGCAAACCGCAACAGAACATTTTTTCAAAAGCCATATGACCCCATGAAGATATCCATTGTCGGGGCCGGAATTTCCGGCCTCCTGAGTGCTTTTTACCTGGTCAGGGCCGGACTTGAAGTCGAGATGTTCGAAAAGTCAAAAGGGGCGGGGGGGCTGATAAGGACCACCCATTCCCCGTTTGGTCCATTGGAAAATGCCGCCGCCTCCATGGTCGGTTCACCGGCGGTTCAGGGCCTGTTTGCCGAACTTGGCTTAAATGCGGCCAGACCCGGACCGCGTGCTGGCGCCAGGTATATTTATCGTGGTTTTCCAAGGCGCTGGCCCCTGAACCTGAATCAATCTCTGCGTCTTGCTGCCGGAGCCGCAAGATTGGTCCTTGCCCCGGAAAGGGGTCTTGACGAGCAAAAGAGTGTTCGCCAGTGGGGGCGGGAATTTTTTGGAGAATCCGCCAGTTCCCTGTTGCTGGAAACTGCCCTGCAGGGGGTTTATGCGGGCGACAGTGCGCGCATGAGTGCCCAATTGGTGCTGGGCCCCGTACTCAAAGGCATGAAAATGAGATGGCCCCGGCCCGGTCGTCCCCGCCACGGGGGCAGCGCAATGCCCGAGGGAGGCATGGGCAACCTGGTTTCGGCCCTTGTCTCCTATCTTGAAAGGTCCGGTGTCAGGATCAATTATCAGACCGAGGTGAAAAGTTCTGACATTGATCTTTCCCGCCCCTGGATAATTGCCACCCCCATCGGTGCGGCCGGCAGCCTGCTTGCCGGTCTTGGGATTGCCGGGGGGGACGAATTGCAAAACCATGAAATGCTGGACCTGGCAAGTGTCCACCTGGTCTTTGAAAACAGCTCCCTGCCCTTTGAGGGGGTCGGCTGTCTTTTTCCGGCCAGCGAAGGTTTCAATTCCCTTGGGGTGCTGACCGGTCATTCAGCCTTTCCCGATCAGTTCAAGCGTCCCGTTGAGCGCTGGTTCATCGGTGGTGCCCCTGCAAGGGGGCTTCTGAAGGGCAGCAGGGCAAAAATGGATATTTCAGATATCAGCGATGGCAGGCTTGTTGACCTGGTGCTGGCCGATCGCAGGGTCCTGACCGGTACTTCCTGCCGCCCCGGGGTGGCCCATGTGCTTTCCAATCCCGCTTCCCTGCCTCATTTTACCAGTGAACTTGCCCGCATCAGGGAACGTATTTCATTGCCGCACAATCTCTATTTGCTGGGCAATTATACTGCCGGCATTGGCCTGACCTCGATCCTTGGGCAGTGCCGGGAGCTTTCCCTGCGCCTGGGCAGGCATTCCTGATCGGGCCGGAATCGGATTCGTGGGACATTTTGTCCATAAGTCCCCAAACCGGTTGAATTGGCAGCCATTGCAAATTAGGAAAACTTCGCCTCCTGCAGAAGCAATATCCGGAACCCTAGCAAGGCCTGGTTCTGCTTCCTGCCTTTGTCAAGATTCAAACCAAGGACATTATCAATGAAAAACGGCATTTCCCTGCCCCAGGTAACCTTTCATACGCGGGTGCGAGATGATTCAATAGGCGGTGACAATCCGTACAGGTGGGAAGAAAAGACCACTTCGGATTATTTTTCCGGAAAGAAAGCGGTTCTTTTTTCCCTTCCCGGTGCCTTTACTCCCACCTGTTCCACCTATCAGCTTCCCGGTTATGAAAAAAGTCATGGCGACTTTGTTGAACAGGGAATTGATGAGATTTACTGCCTTTCGGTCAATGACAGCTTCGTCATGAACAAGTGGGCCCTGGATCAGGGTCTGAAAAACGTCAAGGTCATTCCCGACGGGGCCGGTGAATTCACCCGTCGCATGGGCATGCTGGTCGACAAGTCGAATATCGGCTTTGGCTTCAGGTCCTGGCGCTATGCGGCAATCGTTGATGACGGGGTTGTCGTGGCCTGGTTCGAAGAGCCGGGCATTTGCGACAATCACGGGGAAGACCCTTATGGGATTTCCTCGCCGGAAACGGTTCTTGAATGGCTGAAGGAAAATAACTTTGGGAAAGTAGCTTAGGGAAAATGGCCTGCGGCCACAGGCCGCGGCCTCTTTTTCCTTGCCGGCCATGTTTCCTTGCCGGCCATGCTGATTGTTGCAGGTAGCAATTGACATGGAGCAATGCTTGAACCAGACTGAATCAGATTGCTAGGGGAGTTTTCCAAATGCTTGTTTTTGTTTTGGGACTTGCGATATTTTTTGCGGTTCATCTGGTTCCGGTTCTTGCCCCGGCCTTCCGGGATGGAATTGTTGAAAGGATGGGCAAGTCCCGCTGGATGATCATTTATTCGGCCCTTTCCCTTGCGGGTTTCGTGATCATGGTTTTTGGCTGGGGGCAGTTCAGGCCGGTCGCTCCCCAGCTTTACGAACCGCCATCCTGGGGCCGGGACGTGACCATGTCGCTGGTCTGGCTGTCTTTCATACTTTTTGCGCTTCCGCGCAGGAAACCCGGCCGCATTCTTTCCCTGGTCAGGCATCCCATGGTGACCGGTGTCATATTGTGGTCCATTGGCCATCTTCTGGCCAATGGTGACCAGGCTTCGGTTATCCTGTTTGGCAGTTTCCTGGTCTTTGCCCTGCTTTCAAGGATCACGAAATTTTCCAGTGACGTGGACGGGCCGCAATTCGTTTCCTATCGCAGCGATATCGTGGGCATTGTTGCCGGAACGGTTCTTTATGCCATCTTCGTATTGTGGATTCACCTCTGGCTGTTTGGCGTTTCTCCCATTTGAGCATGCTCTTTTCATGCCGGTTGTTATTTTGGCGGTTGCCTTTTTCCTGCCGGGGCGATTGGCAAAGCAATCAATTGCTTTTGGATGATTGTGCCCCTATTGTTCGCGGCAGGATCACCGTTTGCCATAATCAGGGCCTGATATGACCGAAGAAAGAATTTTTTCAGAGATTGACGAAGAACTGCGCTCCGACCGCATGAAATCCCTTTGGCGCCGGTTCGGCCCCTGGATCATAGGGGCTGCCGTGCTCGTGGTTCTGCTGGTTGCCATCAACGAGGGCTGGCGCTGGTATAAAAACGATCAGGCCGCCCGTTCTTCGGAACAGTTTTATTCTGCCATGGACCTTTTGACCGGGGGGGACCTGTTTGCGGCCAACGAGGCCCTGAACCAGACCATTGCCAGCGGTTCCGGCCAGTACCCTCTCCTGGCCCGATTTGCCCAGGCCTCCATTCTTGCCGGGGAAGGCAAGATAGAGGAAGCAGTGGCCGCCTATGATGCCCTGGCAACTGCCAGCACCAACAATCGCCTGCGCGAACTTGCATTGCTGCTGGCTTCCAGCCTGCTTGTTGATTCGGCTGATATCGTTGGCATTCAGTCCCGTCTTGCCGGTCTCATGGCCCCGGACAATCCCTATCAGGGCAGTGCCCGGGAGACCCTGGGTCTTGCCTATTACCGGGCCGGTGATCTTGAGGCCGCCCAGAGGGAGTTTGCCGAGGTGGTGGCAAATCCCAATACTCCGGTCGAACTTTTGAACAGGGTGCAGCTTTACCAGGCCCAGTTGCAGGCCGAGGGTGCCCCGATTCCCCACGAGGATGACCCGGACGCGCCTCCCCATCACTGATCTTCACCGTTTGAACATGGCCGGACCATGAAAATCACCGTAGCAATTGTTGGGCGTCCCAATGTGGGCAAGTCTACCCTGTTCAACCGTCTGGTTGGTAAGCGTCTTGCCCTTGTCGATGATACGCCCGGTGTCACCCGTGACCGGCGTGAAGGCGATGGGCGCATTGGCGATCTTGAATTCACCCTTGTCGATACTGCCGGTTACGAACAGGCAAGGGGAGATTCCCTTGAATCAAGGATGCGCCGGCAGACCGAAACCGCCATCAGCGAAGCGGATGTGATCCTGTTCATGATCGATGCCCGGGCCGGCATAACCCCCCTGGACCAGGCCTTTGGCGCCCTGCTGCGCAAATCCGGCGCCCAGGTGTACCTGGTGGGCAACAAGGCCGAGGGCAGGGCCGCTGAAGCCGGACTGCTGGATGCATTCTCCCTGGGACTTGGGGAAGCCATTGCCCTTTCTGCCGAACATGGCACCGGCATAGGCGAGCTTTATGACATTATCGCCGGGGCTGCCAGAAATGCCGCGCAGCGGGAAGAGGAAGCAAGGGCTGATGCCGCAGGGGATTTTTTGCCCCTTATCAATGTGGATGTGGAACCGGGCAGCGAGACCTTTGAGCGCTGGAATCCCAACCGCCATCTGAACGTGGCCATAATTGGCCGCCCCAATGCGGGAAAATCCACCCTTGTCAATCGCCTGGTGGGAGAAGAAAGGGTACTTACCGGGCCGGAGGCCGGCATAACCCGAGATTCCATCATGGTTGAATGGGAATATGAGGGCAGAACCATAAACCTTGTCGATACCGCCGGAATAAGACGTCGGGCCAGGGTGCGCCAGAAGCTGGAAAAGCTCGCGGTTGCCGATGCCCTGCGCTCCATTCAATATGCCGAGATCGTCGTGCTGATGCTCGATGCCACCCAGCCCTTTGAAAAGCAGGACCTGCAACTGGCCGACCTGGTAGAGCGCGAGGGCAGGGCCCTGGTCATTGCCGTCAACAAGTGGGACCTTGTAAGGGACAGGAAACAGAGGCTGGAAAAATTGCGCGAGGCCTGCGACAGGCTGCTGCCCCAGTTGCGGGGCATTCCCCTTGTCACCCTTTCGGGTCTGACCGGAAAGAACATTCCGAGCCTGATGAAGTCCATATTTGAAATAGAGCGCAACTGGAACATTCGAATTCCCACCTCTAAGGTCAACAGGTTCCTTTCCCTGATGGTGCAGGCCCATCCCCCCCCGGCGGTTTCCGGCCGCCGCCTGAAGCTGCGCTACATGACCCAGATAAAGTCCCGCCCCCCGACCTTCGTTCTTTTCTGTTCGCGCCCTGATGCCTTGCCAACTGCCTATGTCCGTTACCTGGTCAATGGCATGCGCGAGCATTTTTCCATTGCAGGAACCCCGATCCGTCTTTGGGTCAGGGGTGGTGACAACCCCTACCACGATGGCCGTCCAAAGCGAAAATTGGGCTGAATTTCAGTATTTTATGCTTTTTTATTTATCGGGTATCCAAACTGGCGTTCTTCAGATTTCCCTGAATTCCCTGGTG
>WFPQ01000343.1 GCA_015487515.1 Hyphomicrobiales bacterium
GCCCCGGCCTGGCTGCTCGAGGTGATCAATACCACTACTGCAAGCATGGGGTTCTGATGGCTCGCGATCTTTCATTCCTGTTGCCGGAACTGATCCTGATGATCAGCATTACCCTGATGCTGTTTGCCGAAATGGTGCGGTTTTCAAGGCTGGTCCTGGTCATCGGGCTGGCCGGGATGGGGCTGGCCACGTGGCAGAGTGTGCTGCTGCTGGGGCTCGATACGGTGGTATTTGGCGGCACCTACCGCATAAACCAGCTTGCGGTCTGGTCCAAGATCATATTGCTGCCGGCCACCGCCCTTTGCATGCTGGTGGCACGGGGCGAACTGGCCGGAAGGTTTCGCGAGGGCAGCGTCTACAGCCTGATGGTCCTGGTCAGCATCGGGGCGCTGATGCTTTCGGGCAGCGGCGATATCATGCTGATAGTGCTGGGAGTGGTGCTGACCGGGCTGGGATCGTTTGCCCTGGTTGCCTATCCGGCCGATGATGCGGCCACCGAGGCCTCGATGAAATTCCTGGTTTATGGTTCGGTGGCCGGATCCATAATGATTTACGGGCTTACCTTCTGGTATGCGGGGGCCGGCTCCACCCTGTTCAGCGACCTGGCAGCCATGGAAGCCAGCCCGTTGCTGGCGGCGGCGGGACTGCTGGCCCTGCTGGTGGGGCTTGGATACAAGGCCTCATTGGTGCCGTTTCACTTCTGGGCTCCCGATGCCTATGACGGGGCCCCGGTTTCGGTGGCGGCCTACATGTCGGTGGTTACCAAGCTGGCAGCCATATTTGCCCTGGCCCAGGTGGTGGCCGATCTTCCCGTTGCAACCGGCTGGCAATGGGCCGTTGCGGTGTTGGCCGCCCTGAGCATGACCTATGGCTATCTCACGGCGCTGGTGCAGAACAACCTGGTACGCCTGCTGGCCTACTCCTCTATTGCCCAGTCGGGATATTTCCTGTTGGGAATACTGGCAATGGGCAATAGCGGCCTGGCCACGGATTCCCTGGTGATCTTTGGTGCTGCCTATGCGGCGATGAATATCGGAGCATTTGCAATCGTGCTCCTGGCCGGGCGGGACCTGGACAGGATCAGGGGGCTTGGGCGCAGTTCCGTCATGCTTGGGGTGGCCATGGTGGTGTTTTTGCTGTCGCTGGCCGGTATTCCGCCCCTGTTCGGATTTTTCGGCAAGGCCCTGCTGTTCGGGGCGGCGATCGATGTGGGTTTTCTGTGGCTTGTGATAATCGCCATCATCAATTCGGTGCTGTCGCTGGCGGTATATCTGCGGGTGATAGTGGCCATGTATGGTCCACAACAGCATGAAGGGGCCAAGGTTGCTTCCGGCTGGCCGGTTGCCCTGACCTGGATTTCGACCATGCTCATGACCCTGCTGCTTGGCCTTTTCATCCAGTTTCTGACCAGCGGCACCCTTGCCTGAGCCAATCAGGCCCCATGGATGCTTGAAAGGCAAGCCCGGCAAACCTGGCCCTGTGGGCAGCAATGTCCGCTGGTATAAGTACCGATGGCATCAAGGGATGGCCTTGAAAACATCCGCCTGGGTCTTGTGCCCTGTTAGAGCCCCATTTCGGGCCAGTTTTCTGAGTAGATTTGCCGCAGTTGAGCCGGAGGTGTCATGTTTTTTTGAAACCGCTGGCTTTATCCGCCAGGCGGGGGCTTTCATCCAGGGCCAGGATTGATGGCCGGCATTTTGAATGGGACGTGGAATGAACTCAAGGATTTTTTCTGCCCTGACGGCTGGAGCCCTGGTTTTTCTGCTGTCAGGCTGTTCCGGGGTGTTGCCCGAGGGTTTCAGGCTGGAAAATCCCTTTGTCATTCCCCCTCCCGTGGCGGATTCTGTTCCGGCAGAAAAAGAGGAAACTCCCCTGCCCCCGGTAATCGCAGCCTTTGAAAACCGGCAGAAGGAATGTCTGGTGCGGGCCATGTATTTTGAATCGAACCGTTCTTCTGCTGAAGGCATGCTGGCTGTGGGCACCGTTGTCATGAACCGGGTGGAAAGTGAAAAATTCAGCAATTCCATCTGCGGGGTGGTTGGTGCCCCGCGCCAGTTTGCCCCGGGCATCCTGTCCCGTCCGATGCTGGAACGGGCTCCGGTGGCCCTGGCCAGTTCGGTGGCTGACAGGATACTGGCCGGCGAACGCCATCCCGGAGTGGGGCCGGCCATGTTTTTTCACCAGGCCGGGCTGAGCTTTCCTTACCGGAACATGCAATATGTGCTGGAGGCCGGTGGCAATGCCTTTTACATCAAGACCAGCCGCCACTAGCGGCCTTTTGCAGTTGTTTTTTGCTATTGCACTACGGTTATGGTTTCTGCGGCCCGGGTCAGGCCCGTATACAGCCAGCGGGCCGCGGTTTCCCTGAAGACGAAACTCTCGTCAAACAGGTAGACATGGTCCCACTGGCTGCCCTGGGCCTTGTGCACGGTCAGGCAGTAACCAAAGGTGAATTCGTCAAGGCCCCGCCTTTCCGGCCAGCTCAGTTCCGATTCCCGGCCGGAGAAAAATGCCTTGTGGGTGATGACGCTGACCTGCCTCCCACCCCCGTCCTCGGGCACCAGGTCCAGTTTTATCCTGCCCTTGTTCTTTCGCTTTACTCCGCTTGTCAGCCACATCTGCCCGTTCAGCAGGCGCCGCCTGGCATTGTTGCGCAGGCATACCAGTCTTTCGCCGACCGTTGGCATCTGGTGGGGAAGTTTCTTCAGTTCGCGCAGGCGGTTGTTGTAGTTAAGGCGGGTCAGATTGCGCCCCACCAGTACCTGGTCCGATGCCATCACTTCGTCCTGGTCCACCTGATTTTTGGCGATGACCTTTGATTCTCCGTAGCGCCCGCGCTCCAGGTACCCTCCCTCTCGCACATCCATGGACATGCGGATGATCGGGTTTCCCCGGGCCTGGCGATGAATGTCGGTCAGCATGATATCGGGTTCTTCGGCCATGAAATAGCCGCCGCCCCTTACCGGGGGCAGTTGAAACGGATCCCCCAGCACCAGAACCTTGGTGCCGAATGAAAGCAGGTCCATGGCAAGTTCCCCATCGACCATGGAAACCTCGTCGATGACTATCAGGTCCGCATCAGCGGCCGGGCTTTCCTCGTCCAGCCTGAAACGCGGTTCTCCATCCGTGTCTGAAACCATGGTATAGATCAGCGAATGAATGGTGGTTGCTCCCTTGCAGCCGCGCTTGCGCATTACCAGTGCCGCCTTGCCTGTAAAGGCGGCATATCTGACCGATTCAAGGTCTGCGGCCAGGTGGCGGGCCAGGGTCGATTTGCCGGTTCCCGCCCATCCGAACAGGCGAAAAACCTGCGCTCCGCCGGGGTCTTTCAGCCAGTCCGAAACAGCCTTCAGGGCCTTCTCCTGCTGCCGGGTCCATTTTACCATGTCAAAGTCTTCAGCATCTTGAGTCATAAAAACCGTACCGGTTCACCATCTGGCCACAGACCAGTGACTTGGGCAGGGCAATGTGCATTAGTTATATCAGCTATTACACGAGGTGATGAAAAATGCGCGGGAAATATCTGAAAATCGCAACCCTGGCCCTGGGAATTTCCGGGGCCGGGCTGGCTGGGCCGGCCCTTGCAAATGGCGATGATATCTACAGGGCCGTGCAGGAACAATTCAAGTTTGCCTACGGGGAGATTTGTGAAACCGGCAGGGATGGACAGGCTGACGGACAGTATGATGGACAGGCCGGGGCTCTGGCCGAACCTCAGGTCATAAATCTGAAATATGCCTCTCCGTTTCAAAAGGATGGCTCCCTGCAAAACGACTTTGTCCTGTTCATCTTCCCCTGCTTTTACGGGGCCTATAATTTCAGTTCGGTATTTTACCGCTTTGACATGGCAAATGACGGCATTTCCCAGTTGCATTTCGCAGTGCCCGAATATGAATTCGAATATCTGGATGCCAGCAATGAAAGGACCGGCCCCATAAGGCTGACCGGCTTTGGCACCAGCAATGTTCTGACCAACCCGTATTTCGATGAAAAGACCAACTCGCTCAATTCCTTTGCCAGGTGGCGCGGCCTGGCCGATGCTTCTTCGAGCGGACGCTGGCAGTTTGAAAACGGTAAATTCGTGCTAAGGTCGTTCGATGTGGATGCAACCTATGACGGGATGATAAATCCGGTCCGGATTTTCGGAAAAGGCAGGCCGGCGCCAGGGGAACAGGACTGATTCTTGACCCTGTGACAAAGCGGAGAATTTTGAAAGAAAACGGGCCGCGTTGCAAAAATGCACCGCGACCCTTGAAGAACCCACCGGTTGCACTGTTGAGGTTAGGGGGACCACAACCGGCGATTCACTGGCTCCAAGCATGCATGGGACGAATGCCGCTTTTTTCAGAACCTGCGTTTCATATAGGTATTAATTCTGGCAATATAAGACCCTTTCACCATTCCGTGATATAATCCGCCTAACAAGGGATTTGATGAAAATCGAAAGACAAGAGCCAAATGAGCCTGATAACTCCGCCAGCATTGCCTGAAAAATCGTTTACCGATGCCGAGAAGGCGTGGGATTATGCCCACCAGATCTACCAGCGCAACGTGGAATTCATTCGCGAAAACTTCAAGGCCCTTATCAGTGGCAGGGAGCAAAAGGCCAAGGTTCGTGCCTTTTATCCCAAGGTGGAGGTCAGGATCGTAAGCTACAAGAAATCCAGCGGTTCTCTGCCCTATGGTTTCTTGCATTCCCCGGGGGTCTATTCCACCACCCTTACCGCCACCGAACTCTATCGGGACTACCTGGTGGAACAGCTGGGCCTGGTACTGCAAAACCATGGGGGCACCATCGAGGTTTCCCAGTCCGACACCCCCATTCCCCTGCACTATGCGGCCAACAGCAGCAATATAATAGATGCCAGCGGGCTAAATGTTCTGCTGCGCGATCTTTATGATGCCCCGGACCTGGGCAATACGGATGATGAAATTTCCAACGGCACACTGATTCCCGAGCCGGGCGGGCCGCGTCCCCTGGCCGCCTTTACGGCGCCAAGGATAGATTATTCCCTGCAAAGGCTTTCCCACTACACGGCAACCGACCCTTCCCACTTCCAAAATTTTGTCATCTTCACCAATTACCAGTTCTACATTGATGAGTTCTGTCGCCTGGCCAGGGGCTACATGCGGGACGGGCACAAGGATTATGAACGTTTCATCGAACCGGGAAACATGATAACCCATAGCAGCCGCCATGGAGGAAAAACCATTGGCGAGCCGGCAGGAAAACTGCCCCAGATGCCGGCCTATCACCTGGTTTCCGGTGAAAAGAAGGGCATCACCATGATAAATATCGGTGTCGGGCCGTCCAATGCCAAGACCGCTACCGATCACGTGGCGGTATTGCGGCCCCATGCCTGGCTGATGCTGGGTCATTGTGCCGGCCTCAGGAATTCCCAGTCCCTTGGGGATTATGTGCTGGGCCATGCCTATATGCGTGAGGATCACGTGCTTGATTCGGACCTGCCCCTCTCGGTGCCGATACCGGCCCTGGCCGAGGTCCAGGTGGCCCTTGAGGATGCGATAACCGAAGTGACCAAGCTTAAGGGCATAGACAGAAAGAGAATCATGCGTACCGGTACCGTTGCCACCGTTGACAACAGGAACTGGGAATTGTGGAACCAGAAAGAGGTGGTGCGGCGCCTGTCCCAGTCCCGGGCCATTGCCCTTGACATGGAAAGCGCCACCATTGCCGCCAATGGCTTTCGCTTCCGCATTCCCTACGGAACGCTGCTGTGCGTTTCTGACAAGCCACTGCATGGAGAACTCAAGCTTCCCGGAATGGCCTCCGAGTTTTACCGGACCCAGGTCAACCAGCACTTGAAAATAGGCCTCAAGGCCATGGAAATATTGCGCGAACAGCCGGCCGAGCGTATTCATTCGCGCAAGTTGCGCTCCTTTGCCGAGACCGCCTTTCAGTGATCTTGCCGGAGGTTCGGCGGCCTGGCGGGCAATGCAAACCCGGTAATCCTGCCCCTGATCGCGCTGCCTGAAGGGGGGGGTGA
>WFPQ01000344.1 GCA_015487515.1 Hyphomicrobiales bacterium
CTGAACGGGGCCTTTGCCGGCCGGAATGTAAATGGGGCCGCGGTCGAAGCCATTCTGGGAGCGGTCGGGTTTCCGGTGCAGCTTGGCGGAGGCATCAGAAGTCTTGAACAGGTGGAATTCTGGCTGGAGCGGGGTTTGTCCCGGGTGATTTTGGGCACCGTTGCCGTAAAAGACCCCGATCTGGTCAAAAGAGCCTGCAAGGAGTTTCCCGGCCGGGTTGCCGTTGGCATTGATGCCAGGGGAGGCCGGGTTGCGATTCAGGGTTGGGCCGAGACCTCGGAAATCACTGCCATGGAAATGGCCCGGCGTTTCGAGGGGGCCGGAGTTGCTGCCATCATCTATACCGATATTGACCGGGATGGCGTTCTTAAGGGCATAAACTGGACTTCGACCCTTGAACTGGCCGGTTCGGTTTCGATCCCCGTCATTGCTTCCGGTGGCCTTGCCTCCATGGAAGACATAAGAAAACTGGCCTCTCCGGAATGTAGAATCCTGGAAGGAGCCATTTCGGGCAGGGCCCTTTATGATGGCCGTATTGATGTTGCCCGGGCCCTGGATTTGCTGAATGGAGCAGATGATTGATTTTTGAGACCCGTATCATTCCCTTTCCTGATGTTAAGGATGCCCGCGCCGCCCGCAGCACTTTAGTGCGAGGACGCGCATTTGTTTTTGCAGCGGCCATTTTGGCTGATTTTTGGTTGTTTTGCCATGACTCTTAAGACCCGTATCATTCCCTGCCTTGATGTTAAGGATGGCCGCGTGGTCAAGGGGGTCAACTTTGTCGATCTGGTTGATGCGGGCGATCCTGTCGAAGCTGCCATGGCCTATGATGCGGCCGGGGCTGATGAATTGACGTTTCTTGACATAACCGCCTCCCACGAGGGGAGGGACACTATTTTTGACGTGGTCAGCCGCACGGCCGAGCATTGTTTCATGCCGGTAACGGTGGGTGGCGGGGTTCGCACCATAAGGGACATAAGAAAACTGCTGCTCTGCGGGGCCGACAAGGTGTCCATAAATTCCGCCGCGGTCAGCGATCCGGATTTCATTGACCGGGCCGCCGACAAGTTCGGCAATCAGTGTATCGTGGTTTCGGTGGATGCAAAAAGGGTTGTTTCTTCTTCCGGGTCGCAGGATGGGGGGCCTGCCTGGCAGATTTTCACCCATGGCGGCCGCAGGGCCACCGGGATTGATGCCATTGAATTTGCCCGTGACATGGTGAAGCGGGGTGCCGGGGAACTGCTGGTCACTTCCATGGATCGTGACGGCACCAAAATCGGTTTTGACCTGGAATTGACTGCTGCCATTGCCGATGCTGTAAGGGTTCCGGTAATTGCCTCGGGGGGGGTCGGAACCCTTGATCACCTGGTGGATGGGGTCAGGAAGGGCCATGCCAGTGCCGTTCTTGCCGCTTCCATTTTTCATTTTGGCACATTTACCATAGAACAGGCAAAGTCTCACATGGCGGCCAGCGGCATTGCCATGCGCCGTGATCCATCCTGAGGGAGAATTTTCATGGGTTTTACTCTAGACGATCTGGACCGGATCATCGGCGAGCGGGCGGGCTCCGACCCCAAAAAGTCCTATTCGGCACAATTGCTTGATGAAGGAACGTCCCGCTGTGCCAGGAAATTTGGCGAGGAGGCCCTTGAACTTGTCATCAGCGCCCTTGAGGCAGATAGGGCGGGAACAAGGAACGAGGCTGCCGATGTGCTTTATCACCTGTTGATCTTGCTGCGGGTTGCAGGGGTTGAGCTTGACGAGGTCATGGATGAATTGCAAAAGCGTACCTCCCGCTCCGGCATGGAAGAAAAAGCATCCCGTTGAAACCATAATGATCCAGATGATTGGAATTGGCCATGGCATTGTCTCGCAAGGGCATTGATTATTCCCCCTATGACAGGTTTTCCATCGAACAATGGTCGCAATTGCGTGCCGACGAACCCATGACCCTTGACGGCTCCGATATCGAGCGTTTGCGCTCTCTTAACGATCCCATTTCCCTTGACGAGGCGCAAAATGTCTATTTGCCCCTTTCCCGGCTTTTATCCCTTTATGTCGAGGCGGTTCAGGGTCTTAATCGTGTTGCGGCCAGGTTTTTGGACAAGGCCCCGGTTTCCGGTACTCCGTTCATCATCGGCATTTCCGGCTCCGTTGCCGTTGGCAAGTCCACCACGGCCAGGATTTTGCATGCCCTGATGCAGCGCTGGCCCTCTTCTCCCAAGGTTGACCTGGTTACCACTGATGGATTCCTTTATCCCAATTCCGTGCTTGAGGACCGTGGCCTGATGATGAGAAAGGGTTTTCCGGAAAGCTATGACCGGGCAAGGTTTGTAAAGTTTCTTACCGATGTGAAGTCGGGCCACCGTAATGTTGGCGTTCCCCTTTATTCTCACCTGATTTATGATGTCATAACCGATGAGGAACAGATAATAGACCAGCCCGACATCCTGATTGTCGAGGGGTTGAACATCCTGCAGCCGGGCGAGATTCCCGATGAGGGCAAGCCGGTGGTTTTTGCCTCGGATTTTCTGGATTTTGCCATTTTTCTGGATGCGGAGGAGGAGGATTTGCGCCAGTGGTTCATTGAGCGCTTCCTGCGCCTTCGTGATACGGCCTTCAGGGACCCTGATTCGTTTTTTCACCAGTTTTCAAAACTCGATGAGCCCGAGGCCATAGCCATGGCGACCGATGTATGGAACGGCATCAACCTGCCCAATCTTTTGCAAAACATCCTGCCGACCAGGGGACGGGCCGACCTGATTCTTACCAAGCAGAAAAATCATGCCATTTCCCAGGTTGACCTGAGAAAGCTCTGAAAAATTTGTTTTTGGCAGCCGGTGGCTGTATGCATTGGCACAGGATGGATTTTTCTCTTTCACAGACTCAAAGATATTCCCGGCACCTGATCCTGAAGGGTTTTGGTGCCCCGGCCCAGAAAAAGCTCATGGCCGCAAGGGTGCTGGTGGTCGGGGCCGGCGGTCTGGGCAGTCCGGTCATAGCCTATCTGGCGGCGGCGGGCATCGGGCATCTGGGCATAATTGATTCTGACGAGGTCGAACTTTCCAACCTTCAACGCCAGATCGTGCATTCAACCGGTGATATTGGCCGCAACAAGGCTGAAAGTGCCGGAAATTATGCAAGATCCCTTAATACGGATATCAGTCTTGAAATCTTTCAAGTCAGGCTGACCGGAGAAAATGCCGCCGGTATCATTGGCTCCCATGACGTGGTGGTTGACGGCACCGATCGCTTTTCCACCCGGATGATGATTGCCGATGCCTGCGAAAGACAGCAGCGGGTTCTGGTTTCCGGGGCAGTTTCCATGTTTGACGGCCAGGTAAGTGTC
>WFPQ01000345.1 GCA_015487515.1 Hyphomicrobiales bacterium
AATATTGTCCGTCGCAACTTTCCACGCTGACCAGGTATTTTGAGGTCAGCCAGGCCCGCACCCGGGCCTTGGTTTCGTTCCTGGCCCTCAGGGGAATTTCGGCATCCGGATCCCACGGGGCCACATAGGCGGTCCTGCGCCCGGTCAACAGGGACTTGTGCACCCACCCTTCGTCTCCGTCCATGGTCCGGATTTTTCTCCAGGTATCAAATTCCTGTATTATCTCGACCGGCAGGCCGGACTTGACGAAAATCCAGGCCACGTCATATTGGGTTCCCGGCCCTACGCGTACATTGGTCTTGTCGGCCCTGACCGAGACGAATCTTGGCAGGGCAAACCCGGACGGATTGTTTTTTGCCAGTACCAGTTCGGGAGTTACAAGGACAAAAAGGATTATTGCCAGGGGCCCGAGCCTTCCCATGCAACGGCGCAGTGAATTTAAAAATTGCATGGCATGTCCATCGATGCAGCTGAAGCCGGAAGAATTCATGGGGTTCCAGTTGGGGTGACTTGTTTTATCTGTTCAAATTTACTCAATGGGTGCTAAAAACTAGGTTAATGAAACAACAATCCGCAAAAATTTTTGTTACTCGTCGATTGCCCGCTCCGGTTGAAGAGAGAATGTCGATGTTGTTCGATGTCAGGTTCAACCATGATGATATTGCGCTTGACCATGATCAGATCATCAGGGGTTGCGAGGGCAGGAATGCCATTGTCTCGACCATAAGCGACCAGCTCGATGCCCGGCTGATCGCCGGATTGCCAGACCAGGTAAGGCTAATTGCACAATTTGGCAATGGTGTGGACAATGTGGACATAAATGCGGCCATGCAGCGGGGAATAACCGTAACCAACACCCCGAGCGTCCTCACCCAGGATACCGCCGACATGGCCATGGCGCTCATCATGTCGGTGCCAAGGCGTATCGTTGAGGGGGCGAATCTCGTTGTCAGGGATGGCAGCTGGCCGGGTTGGTCCCCCAACTGGATGCTCGGGCGCCGTCTCGGTGCAAAATCGCTGGGAATTGTCGGCCTGGGCAGAATCGGCCTTGCAGTGGCCCAGCGGGCCCGGGCCATGGGCATGAAGATTCATTATTTTTCCCGTTCAAGACGCCCCGGGCAGATCGAGGAAAGCCTGCATGCCACCTATTGGCCCCGGCTCGAGGAAATGCTCGGGGAGATCGACATAATTTCCCTGCACACCCCCCATACCAGCCAAACCTTTGGCCTGCTGAACCGGGAACGGCTGCAAATGCTCAGGAAAGGGGCATTCGTGGTCAATGTTTCCCGCAAGGAACTGGTGGATGAAAATGCCCTGGTAGAACTGATCGAAGGCGGACATCTGTCGGGAGCGGGTCTTGATGTTTTCGAGGACAGGGATGGTGTAAATCCCGGATTGCTGGAACTGGCGCGCCAGAACAGGGTGATTCTTACCCCCCACATGGCTTCTTCCACCCTTGAGGGGCGCATCGAAATGGGCGAACTGGTAATTCTCAACATCCAGGTGTTCATGGACAGCCACAAGCCACCCCATCGGGTCCTGCCCTAGGTCACGTACGGATCATGTAATTCTGCCACGGAAAAAAATCTTTTTCGCCGGCCATTTTCACCGGCGGCCGCTCCGGCCCCTGCAGGTTTTGACCCCTTGCAAAAATTTTGCGCCGGTTTGCATCCGCTCCCATGAGCCCGTTGCATATGAGCCCGTTGCATGTTGCAGGGGATGGTCTTGGACAAATATCCGTAAAAAACCGACCCGCTGACGGGCCGGTTTCCGGTTTTATGGGGTTTAAAAACTGCCCCGGAATTTACCGGGACAGATCATGGCATGGGTAAAATCAGGCTCATGCCCTCAGGCGTTTTCGATTTCCTGGCCGGTTTCCTGGTCGACGACCTTCATGGACAGGCGCACCTTGCCGCGATCGTCAAAGCCCATCAGCTTGACCCAGACCTTGTCCCCTTCCTTGATGACGTCGGTGGTTTTTTCCACCCGCGAAGGGGCAAGCTGGGAAATATGCACCAGCCCGTCCTTGGGTCCAAAGAAGTTTACGAAAGCGCCAAAATCAACGGTCTTGACCACGGTTCCCTGGTAGATCTGTCCGGCTTCGGGCTCATCGGTAATGGACCTGATCCATTTTACGGCCGCCTCGATGGAATCATTGTCCGAAGAGGCGATCTTGATCACCCCGTCATCATCGATATTTACCTTGGCGCCGGTCTTTTCCACGATTTCGCGAATGACCTTGCCACCGGTGCCGATGACTTCCCGTATCTTGTCGGTGGGAATCTGCATGGTTTCTATGCGGGGGGCAAATTCTCCGACTTCGTCGCGGGCCGTATCAAGGGCCTTGGCCATTTCACCAAGAATATGCACCCTTCCTTCCTTGGCCTGCTCAAGGGCCGTCTGCATGATTTCCCTGGTGATGCCGGATATTTTTATATCCATTTGCAGGGAGGTTATGCCGTCTCGTGTTCCTGCAACCTTGAAATCCATGTCGCCAAGATGATCTTCATCCCCCAATATGTCTGAAAGAACCGCAAATTCGTCCCCTTCCAGAATCAGCCCCATGGCAATTCCGGCCACGGCTTTTTTCATGGGCACGCCCGCATCCATTAGGGCCAGGGAAGCCCCGCAGACCGAGGCCATGGACGATGATCCGTTGGATTCGGTGATTTCGGAAACCACCCTTATGGTATAGGGAAATTCCTCGATCGAGGGGCGAACCGGGTTTATGGCTCGCCAGGCCAGCTTGCCATGGCCGATTTCGCGCCTTGATGTGAAGCCGGTCCGTCCTGCCTCGCCCACCGAGTAGGGGGGGAAATTGTAATGCAGCATGAAATTCTGCTTGGTGGTTCCCTCCAGGCTGTCCACGAACTGTTCATCATCGCCGGTGCCAAGGGTGGCAACCACCAGGGCCTGGGTTTCGCCACGGGTGAACACGGCCGAGCCATGGGTGCGGGGCAAAATGCCCGCTTCCGCGACCACGGGACGTACCGTGGAAAGATCGCGGCCATCGATGCGTTTCCTGGTTTCGATCACCGAGCGGCGCACGATGCGTGATTGCAGGGCCTTGAAAACCACCCCGATCTGTTCCTCGCTCCACTCGCTATCCTTCAGTTCTTCGATGACCTTGGCCTTGGCAGCGTCCAGGGCCGCATAGCGGGTCTGCTTGTCGGTTTCCCCGTAGGCGGCCCGCACATCGTCCTCGGCTATCCGGCTTATCTGTTCATCCAGTTCGGAAAGGTCTTCTTCTTCGAATTCCCGTGGTTCCTTTGCCGCCAGTTCCGCAAGCTTGATTATTGCCTCGATCACTTTTCCGGCCTGCTCGTGTCCATACATCACGGCACCAAGCATGACTTCCTCGGAAAGTTCCCGGGCTTCTGATTCGACCATCAGCACGGCATCGCTGGTGCCGGCCATCACCAGGTCGAGCTGGCTTTCGTCGCGACGGTCTATGGGGGTGTTCAAAACGTATTCCCCGTCGATATATCCGACCCTTGCCGCCCCGATCGGTCCCATGAAGGGCACCCCGGAAATGGTGAGCGCGGCAGAGGCTGCAATCAGGGCCAGAACGTCGGGCTGGTTTTCCATGTCGTGCTGCAACACGGTTACGATGACCTGGGTTTCGTTCTTGTAGCCCTTGGGAAACAGGGGCCGGATTGGCCTGTCGATCAGGCGGCAAATCAGGGTTTCTGCTTCGGAGGGACGCGCTTCGCGCTTGAAGTAACCGCCGGGAATCTTGCCGGCGGCATAGAATTTTTCCTGGTAGTTTACGGTGAGGGGGAAGAAATCAACTCCCTCCTTGGGTTTGTGCGAACTGACAACGGTTGCCAGGACAACGGTTTCGCCAAGGGTTGCCAGCACTGCCCCGTGGGCCTGCCGGGCAAGCTTGCCGGTTTCAAGGGTCAGGGGTTGTCCCCCCCAGTTCAGTTCTACTTTGTGGTGATCAAACA
>WFPQ01000346.1 GCA_015487515.1 Hyphomicrobiales bacterium
AAAAGACGTGATAAATCCCTCACGGTTTCGTTCTGCGGCCCGCCGGGCCATCAGGGACATCGGCTATGAACAGGAAGGCTTTCACTGGAAAAATGCCAGGATTGATGTCCTGTTGCATTTCCAGTCGACTCACATTGCCCAAGGGGTAGACAATGCCGCCGATGAAAACGGTTCCGAAGGGGCAGGCGACCAGGGAATAATGTTCGGTTATGCCTGCAATGAGACCGAAGAGCTGATGCCCGCTCCCATCCATTATGCCCACAAGATACTCGAACTGCTGGCGACAGCAAGAAAACAGGGCATTGGTGACGTGGCAAAGCTGGGGCCCGATGCAAAGAGCCAGGTCACCGTTCACTACGTGGACAACAGGCCGTCCGAGGTTACCCAGATCGTGCTTTCGACCCAGCACACGGACGAAAGCTGGGATTCGGCCAAGGTGCGCGAAGTCGTGGAACCCCATGTTAGGGAGGCCCTTAAGGGTCTGAAAATTGCCGATGATTGCAAATGGTACATAAATCCGACCGGCAAATTCGTCATCGGCGGACCCGACGGGGACGCAGGACTGACCGGGCGCAAGATCATAGTCGATACCTATGGGGGCGCTGCTCCCCATGGGGGCGGAGCCTTTTCGGGCAAGGATACCACCAAGGTCGACCGCTCGGCCGCCTATGCGGCCCGCTACCTGGCCAAGAACGTGGTTGCCGCAAAGCTGGCAGAACGCTGTACCATTCAACTTTCCTATGCCATTGGCATTGCCAAACCCCTGTCCATCTATGTCAATACCCATGGCACCGGTACCGTGGCCGACAAGAAGATTGAACAGGCCCTGGCCCGGGTCATGGACCTTTCGCCATCAGGCATTCGCAAGGCCCTTGATCTGAACCGGCCCATCTATGCCAAGACCTCAGCCTATGGACATTTTGGCCGCAAGCCGGGCCGGGGCGGCACTTTCCCATGGGAAAAGCTCAACCTGGTAAAGGACCTGAAACGGGCAGTGGCACAATAGGGGCCGGGGAGGCCCGTGATTTGACCTGCAATCCGGCTCAGGACCCCAAACGGGATCTTGCGATGCCCGGGGTTTGCCAGATCCCGGATCTGGCACGGGTGAAACCTGAAATGATGATCAAAAGGCGGAATTTTACAAAACTGCCCCGTTCGGGCACTATCAGGCCTGGCCGGGACTTGTCATTGCCGGGAAATTTTCCATAAAAATCGTACATGAGCAGGAACCCGAATACCCAAAAAAAACCGCACGACAAATCCGGGCACCGGGCATTCTTCGGCCGGGTGGCCGGCAAGCGCCTGCACAGGGGCCAGCAATTGCTGTTTGAAGAACTGCTGCCGGAGCTGGAAATAATACTGCCCGAAAATGGCCGGTTTGAAACAAAAAGGATTCCGGGCCGCAGGGGCCATGAAAAAATCCTGGAAATCGGCTATGGGGGCGGCGAGCACCTGGCCCGACTGGCCATGGAAAACCCCGAGACCGACTTCATCGGCTGCGAGGTGTTTACCGGCGGCATCGGCAAGATGCTCCAGAAGATAAAGACCCACGACATAGGAAACATCTCCCTGTTCACCAGCGATGCCTACAGGCTGCTGAAGGCACTGCCCGATGCTTCCATTGCAAAATGCCACCTGCTTTATCCCGACCCGTGGCCAAAGACCCGCCACAACAAGCGCCGGTTCGTCTCCCCCACAACCCTTGAAGAACTGGCCCGGGTGATGACCGGCGGCGGCAGGTTTTACTTTGCCACCGATATCGAGGATTATGCCAACTGGACCCTGGCCCACATGTTGCGCCAGAATCAGTTTGAATGGCAGGTTTCTGCAAGGCCGGGATTCTGGCATGTTCCCTTTGCCGGCTGGCAACCGACCCGGTATGAGATCAAGGCCCGGCGCCAGGGACGCAACAGGAGTTTTTATCTCTCCTTCGTCCGTGTCTGAAAACATTCCCGGCAAAGGGTAATGGGGCAGGAATGGCAAAATGAAGCCATGGTGGAAAAAACCCTGCCGGAGTTGCAAGGCGTATCTGCAGGATGCATTTGCCAGGATATATTTGCAATGTGAGTTTTTACCGGATGGCTTCTGCAGGGCACAGGTTTTGCAAAACTGTGCTTGATTAAAGGACGGCAAGCGTATATATCGGTCTCAAATTCTCAGGATCGACTTGTGAGAGTGGGTGCCGGACGGCCCCGCTCTTTTTTATTAGCCGGTCCCCGGGCATTGCAGACAGACGCCGGTCCCGTCCGGCCTGGTGAAATGATGACATGAAACCTGCCAGCCACCCAGAGCCAGGGAGTTTTGAAAAATTGTCCGAACGCCGTTACATTCTTGAAAGCGGACAGGAACAGCGCATCGCGGCCATCATCGAGCCCGTTGTCAGGGATATGGGTTTTTGCCTGGTCCGGGTCAAGATACTGCCGGACAATGGCTGCACCCTGCAGATCATGGCCGAAGATGAAAACGGCAATTTCACCATTGCCCAGTGCCAGGCCCTCAGCAACGAGATATCCCCATTGCTGGATGTGGAAGAACCCATCAAGGGGCCCTACCACCTGGAGGTGTCTTCTCCCGGCATAGACCGCCCCCTGGTCCGGCACAGGGATTTCGTGCGCTGGCAGGGACACGAGGCCCGGGTGGAAATGACCCGGATGCTTGATGGACGCAAGCGTTTCAGGGGGGTGATAAAACAGGTGGAGAATGACAGGATAACCATCACCCTGCCCGACGTGCCCGAGGGGGCAAGGGCCGATTTTGAACTGCCAATGGCCGACATGGGCAGCGCAAAGCTGGTTCTAAACGACCGCCTGCTGGAAGAGGCGCGCCGGGAGCAGGAAAAAAATCCCGTTTTGGATGATCCCGAAATAACCGAAATCGAACAGAACTGAAAAATATTTAGGAGACCAAGCATGTCCGTTTCAGCCAATCGCCTGGAGCTATTGCAAATCGCCGATGCCGTGGCCCGGGAAAAATCCATCGACCGGATGATAGTCATAGAGGCCATGCAGGACGCCATATCACGGGCCGCCCGGGCCCGATACGGGGCCGAAACCGAAATCAAGACCGAAATCGACCCGAAAACCGGGGAAATGCGCCTGTGGCGATTGCTCGAAATCGTGGAAAATGTCGAGGAAGCCTCGCGCCAGATCTCCCTTTCCCAGGCCAAGAAACAAAACCCGGATGCCAAGTTCGGCGACTATCTCAGCGAACCGTTGCCCCCAATCGAATTCGACCGCATCGCCGCCCAGTCCGCCAAGCAGGTAATCGTGCAAAAGGTGCGCGATGCCGAACGCGAACGCATGTATGGGGAATATGTCGACCGGATCGGCGAAATCGTCAACGGCTCGGTCAAGCGGGTGGAATATGGCAACGTGATAGTCGACCTGGGACGGGGCGAGGCCATAGTGCGCCGGGACGAACTGATACCGCGAGAACAGTTCCGCTATGGTGACCGCATCCGGGCCATCATCTATGACGTGCGCCGCGAACAGCGCGGGCCCCAGATATTCCTGTCACGCACCCATCCCCAGTTCATGGCCAAGCTGTTCATGCAGGAAGTTCCCGAAATCTATGACGGCATAATCACCATACGCTCGATTGCCCGGGATCCCGGATCAAGGGCCAAGATCGCCGTGGCCTCTTCGGACAGCTCCATCGACCCGGTCGGGGCCTGCGTGGGCATGCGGGGCTCGAGGGTGCAGGCCGTGGTCGGGGAATTGCAGGGAGAAAAAATCGACATCATTCCCTGGACGGACAATATTGCCGATCTGGTGGTTTCGGCCCTGCAGCCGGCAGAGGTGATAAAGGTGGTGCTCGACGAACAGGCCGAACGCATCGAGGTCGTGGTTCCCGATGATCAGCTTTCCCTGGCCATCGGCCGCCGGGGCCAGAACGTGCGCCTTGGCTCCCAGCTGATCGGGTGGGACATCGATATACTGACCGAACAGGAAGAAAGCGAACGGCGCCAGAAGGAATTCGTCGAACGCTCCCAACTGTTCACCAAGGCTCTTAATGTCGATGAAACCGTTGCCCAGCTGCTGGCATCCGAAGGATTTTCATCCGTAGAGGAACTGGCCTTTGTCGAGCCATCCGAAATCTCGATGATCGAGGGCTTTGACGAGGATACAACGGCTGAAATCCAGTCCCGCGCCAATGAATATCTGGATACCATGGAAAAGGCCCATGACGAGGAGCGCATTGAACTCGGGGTTCTGGACGAACTCTACCAGATAGACGGGCTGACCGGAGCCATGCTGGTGGCCATCGGAAAGGATGGGGTAAAATCCATAGAGGACTTTGCCGGATATGCGGCCGATGACCTGGTAGGATGGACCGAGCGCAAGGACGGGGAATCCAAACATTACGAGGGTACCCTAGGCGCATTTCCCATATCCCGGGAAGAGGCAGAACAGATGATAATGCAGGCCAGGACGCTGGCCGGATGGATCAGCGAGGAAGAAACGGAAGCTGCAACCGGAAACGGAGAGGCCGAAGACGGCGCCGGGGATGAAGATGAAAAAGCCGGCCAGAACGATGCAGGCTAGATCAAAGAGGTGCCGGATTTGCTGATGACCTTGTCGCTTATTCCGGACACCGACTTGCCCCATCAGGGCCCAAAATACCGGAACATGCAATCATGGCAAAGGACAAGACGACAATTCGCGAATGCGCCCTGCAAAGAGTCCAGAAGCCCATCGGGCAATTATTACGTTTCGTCCTTGGCCCGGATGGTGAAATAGTGCCCGATGTGGATGCAAGGGCCCCGGGACGCGGAGTCTGGATATCGGACAGTGAACTTTGTGTCGGGCAGGCGGTGAAAAAAAATGTCTTCGCCAAAAGCTTAAAACAAAAGGTCAATGTGCCATCAGAGCTTGCACAAATCACGCGGAGGCGGTTAGAACAGCGTCTGAAGGGGGCGCTGGGCCTTGCCCGCAAGGCGGGACAGTTGCAAACCGGGGCAACAAGGGTCAGATCGGCCATCGCTTCTGGAAATGTCATTGCCCTGATAACGGCAAGGGATGCGGCAAGGGATGGCCGGAGAAAAATGATTGCAGCCCTAAGGGCCGCTGAAAATGATGATGAGGTGCCCCACTTCGATATCCTGACCTCAGAGCAATTGGGTTTGGCATTGGGGCAGGAAAATGTGATACATGCGGCACTGACGAATGGTGCGGCGGCGGAATCAGCCCTGTTACGGGCGAAAAAACTTGACCGCTACGGCAGGATCGAGGTTTGACCGGGCGGATGATTTTGATCGAGGTGCTTGTAATTGGTATCTTATGCTGTCAAACCGGCCAGAACATGCAAGGCGCAGAGTGCGTGGGCAACAAAATGTAAACGAGACAGACAATAGATGAGCGACAAAGACAATAATTCAAAAGACACCGCCAAAGGCGGTTCGGAAAAAAAGACCCTGTCCCTGAAAACCGGACCCGGTTCTCAAGGACGGCCCGTCGTT
>WFPQ01000347.1 GCA_015487515.1 Hyphomicrobiales bacterium
GTATCACAGCCATCGATATAAAACGGTCCCGAATGCATGTCTGCATTATAGGAGACCCCGGCAGATGTCTTTTGGGGGGGCAGTTCAGTGCTGTCCCCGGATATGCTGTTTTCACCCATTATCTTGCTTTTGTTTCTCCTGAATTCCATTAATCGGGGTCATGTCACAAAAGGATCATGTCACAAAATTCCTGCCTCCGTCTCCCGCTGTCGATTGCCTGTCACCGGATATTCATCATCACCACGCCATCATCACCATTTCATCACCGCCGGATAATCACCGCCGGATGATCACCGCCGGATGATCACCGCCGGATGATCACCGCCATGTCTTTTTCTGTTTCCAGCGCCTGGTTCCCCTTTCGGTTTCTTCGCGCATTCCAAGATAGAAGGACTGGATGTCCGAAGACTTTTCCAGCACGCTCGCCTCATCAGCCATCACGATGCCCCCCAGTTCGAGCACATAGCCATAGTCGGCAACCCCGAGGGCAACCTTGGCATTTTGTTCAACCAGCAGCATGGTCACGCCCTGCTCGGAATTCAAACGCTTCAATATGGCAAAGATCTCCTCGACCAGCAGCGGCGAAAGCCCAAGGCTGGGCTCGTCCAAGAGCATGACTTCAGGGGAGGCCATCAATCCGCGGGCAATGGCCAGCATCTGCTGTTGCCCCCCCGAAAGGGTGCCGGCGGGCTGTCTTGCCCGTTCGGCAAGAATGGGAAAATAGGAATATACCATCTCGAGATCGGCGGCGATCCGGGCCCGGCTGGAGCGGGTGTAGGCGCCGATCGAAATGTTTTCATAGACCGAAAGCAGGGGGAAAATCTCGCGACCCTCGGGCACGTGCACCATTTTTTTCCTGACGATTGCATCGGCCTCCAGCCCGTGAATGGGCTCACCATTGAGAAATATGGTTCCCTTGGCCGGGGTCATCACCCCGGAAATGGTCTTCAAAATGGTGGTCTTGCCGGCCCCGTTGGCCCCGAGAATGGTAACTATCTGGCCCTTGCGGACCTCGAGGGAAACCCCCCTGATGGCCATGATCGGGCCATAATAGCTTTCCAGATTGTCAACCTTTAGAACCGTATCGGAACCCATGAAAATCACCCCCTGCCAGCAGCCCCGGCATCTCCGGCATCCCCGTCAATGCCCGAAGTTCCCAGGTAGGCCCTGATCACATCGGGGTGGGACTGAACCTGGGACGGGGTTCCTATGGCCAGTTCACGGCCGTCGGCCAGGGCCAGAACCCGGTCGGAAACCGCCGATACCAGCTTCATGTCGTGTTCGACCATGATTACGGTGATGCCCATATGTTTCTTTATGTCCTCGATCCAGAAGATCATCTCCTGGGTTTCCTCAAGGGAAAGGCCCGAGGCGGGCTCGTCCAGCAAAAGCAGTTCCGGTTCCGTGGCAAGGGCCCGGGCCAGTTCAACCACCTTGCGTATGCCATAGGGCAGACCGGCAATATACTTGTCGCGATAGGGTTGCAGATCCAGAAAATCTATGACTTCCTCGACCACCCGGCGATGGGCCCTTTCGGCCCGGCGCACGGAAGGGGTAAAAAAAGCCTGGGCAAAACCGCCGACTCCGGCATGGCGATGGCGGCCAACCAGAAGATTTTGCAAGACCGTTGACTGCTCAAACAATTCGATGTTCTGAAAGGTCCTGGCGATACCAAGGGATGGCACCTGGTCGGGACGCATCCTGAGAATGGAACTGTCCTTGAACCTGATGTCCCCTGAAACCGGGTCGTAAAACCGGGAAACAAGGTTGAACAGGGTGGACTTTCCGGCCCCGTTGGGACCGACAAGGGCAAAAACCTCCCCCTTGCCCACGTGAAAGGAAACATTGTCAACGGCCACCAGGCCGCCAAACTTTATGGTGACATTTTCAAGGGTCAGCAGGCTCATTTCATGCGCTCGGTCTTAAGATAACTTTTCTGACGTTTGAACATGCCCTTGCGATAGAACGGAAACAGTTCGAAATAGGTCCTGATCTTGATCCAGCGCCCATATATCCCAAGGGGTTCGAACAGGATGAAAACCACCAGTATGAGTGCAAAAACCCCGCTTTCTATACCCGGAACCGTCCAGGAACCAAGGCCAAACAGGCTGGAAATGCCATCCCGGGAAATGGCTATTGCCTGGGGAAGAAAACCAATGACCAGGGCCCCGAAAAATGCCCCGTGAATGGAACCAAGGCCACCAATGACAATCATCAAAAGCAACTGGATGGAAAGCACGATATTGAAGGTCTCGTGGTTGAAGGCGCCGGCAAAGAGGCCAAGCAGGGCACCGGCAAGACCCACTATTGCACAGGAAATGGCAAAGGAAACAGCCTTGGTTCTGGCAATGTTGACCCCCATCGCCTGGGCCGAAATCTCGGAATCCCTGACGGCTATGAAAGAGCGGCCAAGGGGAGAACGCAAAATGTTGCGATAGGCACCAAGCACCACAAGCGTGACGGAAAGGGTCAGAAAATAAAACAGGACCGGGGTGCCATAGCGATTTATATCGATACCGAAAATATCGATGGGAGGGGCCACAAGGCCGGAAATGCCCCCCGTCCAGGGTTCGGCAATGATGATGAAATCCTCGGTCAGAACCGAAATGGCCAGGGTGGCAATGGCCAGGTAAATTCCATGCAGGCGCAAGACAGGCAAAACGATTATCATGCCCAGAATACCGGCAATGATACCGGAAAGGGGAAAGGCAAGAACAAACGGCACCCCGCTTTGCAGCATTATGACGTTGGAATAGCCGCCAATGGCCATGAAGGCGGCATGGCCAAGACTTACCTGCCCGGTGTGGCCGGTCAGAATCATAAGGCCCATGCCGGCAATGGCCCAGATCAGAACATTGGTGGCCTCGCCAATAAGAAAATCATCAATCAGCCAGGGCAGGGCAAGCACGAAAACAAGCAGGGCCAGATACCAGAACATCTGGGCCCGGTGCCTGAAAAGCCTTATGTCATCATCATAGGACCGCTTGAAAACAAAACGCATCGCTAACCCTTAAACCTTCTTCTTCTGCATCTGGGAGAATATGCCGGCAGGCCTGAATATGAGCACCAAAAGCATGACCGCATAAGGGGCAATCTGGGAATAGCCGGACGGAAGGGCATAGGCGGCAAAAGGTTCGATGAGGCCGATGATCAGGCCACCAACCAGGGCACCGGGCAGCGAGCCAAAGCCACCAATCACCGCAGCGGCAAAGGCCTTGATGCCCAAAAGACCGGTGGAAGGGTCAACCGCCCCCTTGGAAGCAAACAGAATTCCGGCCACCGCCGCCACCGCCCCGGCCAGCGCCCAGACAAGGCTCTGCACCCGCTTGACCGGAATTCCCACATAATAGGCCGCAAGCTGGTTCTGCGAGGCAGCCTGCATGGCCCTGCCAAGCTTTGCCTTGCGAAAAAACAGGAAAAGGGAAAGAGTCAACAGGATGGTGACTATGATGACGGCAACTTCTTCGAGACCAAGAACAACATTGCCAAACCTGGCCTCACGGCCTGCAAAGGGGGTTTCGAGCAACTGGGGCTCGTGTTTCCAGATGGCGCCAACACCAAACCTCAATATGAAACCAAGGGCAATGGTTAAAATGACCACGGCAATCTGGGGCTGGCCAAAGAGCTTGCGGATCAGCACCAGGTCAAGCAGATAACCAAAAACCGCCATGATGCTTATGGCAATCGGTATGGCAAGCCAGAAATCCATGCCGACATATTCCGGGTTCACCAGCCATATGGTAATGAACGCCCCGAGCATCATCAAGTCGCCCTGGGCAAAATTGACCGCTTCGGTCGCCTTGTAGATCAGGACGAAACCAAGCGCGATCAGGCCATAGACACTGCCATTGGCCAGACCGGAAACAACAAGCTGCATAAAGTCCAAGTCAAACGCCTCCCCCGACGTGAATTTCAGGCAATTCCGGTTGTTCCGGATTATCTGCCAAAAGTTGACGGACAGAAAAACATATCGGGAAGCCCGCGCCAAGAGCAAAACTCGAAAAGCCACAAAAAGCTTCAGGCCAAAAGCAATCATTGCGGTTTGACAAAACCCCGGAAAAGACAAACATGCAAAAAGAAACCGGAATCGGCAGCCAGACAAAACAAGCCGGAAAT
>WFPQ01000348.1 GCA_015487515.1 Hyphomicrobiales bacterium
AGAAAAGAGCATTGTTTCCGACATCAACTATGATGACCTCAACGAGGTATCCCTTGAACTGGAACGCATCGACGACCTGGCCAGAGGGGTGGCCAGAACCCTTACCAGTGCTTTTCGTTCTGCCGCCCTTGAGGGCAGGAGCCTTAAGAACCTATTGTCTGACATTGGCCGTTCTTTTGCCGATATTGCCCTTAAGGCGGCCCTGAAGCCGGTCGGGAACATGGTTTCCGACCTGGTGCAGAACCTGTTCAGTGCCGCCAATCCTTCCCTGCCAGATGTCAAGGCCTTCGCCAGGGGAGGGGTGGTGTCATCCCCCACATATTTTGCCTTTGGAAAAGGCAATGTCGGTCTTGCCGGGGAGGCGGGCCCTGAATCCATAATGCCCCTGGCCCGCGGCCCCGATGGCCGGCTTGGCGTGACCAGTATCGGCCAGCCTCCGATCAACATAAATTTCAATGTTTCCGCCAGTGATGCACGCAGTTTTTCAGGCGCAGAAGCAGAAATAAGCGCCCTGCTGCTGCGGGCGGTGAGGCGCGGCACCCGTTCAAGCTGAAGGACATCAATATGGCTTTTCACAATACGAGGTTTCCCATAGATATTTCCCTTGGGGCCCGTGGCGGCCCGCGCCGCCAGACCGACGTCGTGACCCTTGCTTCCGGGGCCGAGGAGAGAAACTCCCTGTGGGCCAATTCACGCCGCTATTTTGATGCAGGTTACGGGATCAAGTCCCTTGCCGACATGCAGGCGGTACTGGAGTTCTTTGAAGAAAGGCGCGGCCGTTTCCACTCTTTTTTGTGGAGGGACGGCTCGGATTTTTCCAGCGCCCCGGCAAATTCCCAGGTCAGTGCCGGTGATCAGCCCCTTGGCACCGGGGATGGTACCACCACCGTTTTTCAGCTCGTCAAGCGCTACGGCGGCGATTTTGACCCCTATGACCGCCCCATAACCAAGCCGGATGCATCCAGCCTCCTGATTGCCCTTGACGGGGTGCAGGTTGCTGCCAGTGATTTTTCCATCGATCCCTTGAGTGGAATTGTCACCTTTGCCAGCCCGCCTCCTTCGGGGGCCCTGATAACGGCCGGGTTTGAATTTGACATCCCGGTCCGTTTTGACAGTGACCGCCTCGAGATCGAACTGAGCAGTTTTAAGGCCGGAACCATTCCCTCCATCCTGGTCGTGGAGGTTTTTGAATGAGGCAGTTTTCCAGCCAGTTCGCCAGTCACATTGCCAGCGGTGCCACCACCCTTTGCAATTGCTGGCTGATCGAGCGTAGTGACGGGACAAGACTTGGTTTTACCGACCATGACCTGTCCCTGCAATTTGACGGTCAGACCTATGTTCCGGCCCATGGCCTTGACAGTTCCGAAGTGAGCGCCAAGCTGGGCCCCCAGGTCGATACCAGTGAAATTACCGGCATTCTGCATTCCAGCGCCATCAGCGAGGATGATATCCTGCTGGGACGCTATCGGGATGCCCGTGTCACTACTTTTCGTGTAAATTGGCGTGATGTTACGGTTCGCGAGACCATGCGCGTTGATTTCATCGGTGAAATTGTTCGCCAGGACCAGGTTTTCAGGGCTGAATTGCGCTCGGGGCAGGAACTGATGAACATTGCAAGGGGGCGCCGTTACCAATCCGTATGCGATACCTCGGTCGGCTCGGCCCGATGTGCCATCGACATCAACCTTCCCTCCTACCGGGGCGAGGCCCAGGTGCAGCAGGTGCTGGGTCGCTATGAGATCGAGGTCAGCGGGCTTGAAACATTTGCTTCCGGCTGGTTTTCCTTTGGCAGCGTCAGCTGGATTTCGGGCCGGCGCGCCCGGTTGAAGGACAGTATCGGCAACCATGCCCAGAATGGATCCATTGCCACTCTTGCCTTTGCCGAACCCGTTGGCGACTGGGTTCTGCCCGGCGATCAGCTCAGCGTTTTTGCTGGCTGCGACAGGCTGTTTTCCACCTGCAGGAACAAGTTCTCCAATGCCGCCAATTTCCAGGGTTTTCCCCATGTTCCCGGCAGCGGGTTTTTGCTCTCCTACCCGCGTTCTGGTGATGCGCTTAACGGAGCGGCCCTGGTCAAATGAAAACCGCCGGTTCGAACATAGTGGCAGTGGCCAGGTCCTGGCTGGGCACACCCTACCGCCACCAGGGCTGTCTGAAGGGGGTTGGTTGCGACTGCCTGGGTCTGGTCCGCGGGGTATGGCAGGAAATCCATGGCCATGAAGTGCGCCAGATTCCCCCATATTCGCGCCATGGCAGGGACGTTGAGGGCGCAGAACGCCTGTTGGAGGCGGCAGCAACATACCTGGTGCCAAGAAATGTTCCCGTTACCGGGAATCTGGAATTCCCCGGAAGTGTCGTACTGTTTCAGTTGCATGGCAAACTGCCGCCGCGCCATTGCGGAATAATTGTTCAGGACAATGGCTTTATTCATGCCCAGGAACGTCTTGGGGTCATCGTCACCCCCTTTAACCGCTCCTGGCGCCGCCGTGTTCATTCCATTTATGATTTTTGACGGGGGTCCTTTCCAATCATGGCAACATTAGCTTTTTCCCTGGCCGGTCAGTTTGCAGGCGGACTGGTTGGCGGCCCTGTCGGAGCCATGGCCGGGCGTGCCCTTGGTGCCCTTGCCGGAAGTGCCCTGGACAGCGCCATATTCGGAAGTGATCAGAAGGCTCCGCCCCCGCCCCCATTTGCCCTGCAGGGCTCGTCCGAGGGGGGAGCCATACCAAGGATATACGGCTGGAGCCGGGTTGCCGGAAATATAATCTGGGCCACTTCTCTTGAACGCCAGACCGCCGAAAGCGCCGGTTCCAAGGGTGCTTTTAATGCCGCTGATGAACAGGTGGTCGCCAATTTTGCCATTGCCCTTTGTGAGGGTGAGGTTGCATTGCTTGGCCGTATCTGGGCCGATGGCCGGATTCTGGAAACCGACAACATCACCATTCGTTTTTACAGGGGTACTGACGATCAACCAGTCGATCCGCTCATTGAACTCAAGCAGGGCCCCGGCAACGCCCCGGCCTATCGTGGTCTTTGTTACCTGGTTTTCGAAGGTTTGCCCCTGGAACAGTTCGGCAATCGTATTCCCAATATCAACGTGGAAATCTGCAGGGCCGCTGGAGATCTGGAACCGGCAATCCGGGCCATTACCGTCATTCCCGGCGCCACGGAGTTCGGCTACTGTCT
>WFPQ01000349.1 GCA_015487515.1 Hyphomicrobiales bacterium
AACATGTGCATGGAGCCGCCCTTGCCCTTGGAAAGGCCGCTGGCCCGTCCCGTGAGTTCGGCCATGACCCCGTTCGGGTCCATGCCCACGGCCAGCATGTGCCCGTGATCCCGGTAGGAGGTTATGGAAGCATCGCCCTTTTTCGAAGCCATGTGGACGCCGGTAACCACGGCTTCCTGCCCGATGTAAAGATGGCAGAATCCACCGATCAGGCCCATGCCATACATCTGGCCGGCCTTTTCCTCGAACCGGCGTATCAGCAGCATTTCCCGATAGGCCTTTAATTCGTCATCGGCGGAAAAATCCGGCACATTCGGCCTTGCGGGGTTTTTTCGCGATGATTTTGCGGTTTTCCTGCCTGAAGAAGCCGATTTGGACTTGGAATAATTTGCAGTCGCCTTGCGAACCATACTGCCTGACCCTTTTGCATGAAGTTTTCAGAAGAATTGCATGAAGTTTTCAAAAAAATGAGAAGTTTTCAAAAAATGATTTGAACCGCCCTGCTAACCGAACCATCCACCAGGTCCGAACCATTCCCGCGAACCGGCTGCAAATCCGCGCCGGCCAGATTTGCAAAGCGGGAAACAATCCCATATTTGAATCCCATACCCACATTTGAATCCCATAACCGGTCCCGGGTTATTGAATCCCATAACCGGTCCCGGGCCATCAAACCTGACCGGGGCCGTAATGAGCCGCCCTGGTTTTCAAAACCGGCCGAAAAGCCGAAGGGGTTAAACCAGATCATATCCCGGACCAGCCGATTCAGCCCGTCCAGGGACAAGCTTATACAATTGGTTCCATGGCAGCAAAGACTGAATCATGGGGGAACTTTTCCTGAAAAAGACAAAAACGCAAAGGCTTAGCAGGTTAACTGCAAACCAGTTAACGGAATAGATTAACTGCAATCAAGTTAAATTTGATGCGCCTGCTTCCGGTATCCGGCAGGCCTTGAAGACTGCTGCTAGCTGCCTGGCGTTGCCTGTTCTGGCAGGGCCACCACGATGTCTTTCGGGTCGGCCATCGACAGGAGTTCACGGGCCTTTTCATCTATGATGTCCGGGTCGAGGCGCTTGGGATCGAACAGGGAAATCCGTTTTTCATAGGCTTCTATCTTTTTCTGGAGGGCGGCGCTCTGGTCCTGCAATTCCTGAATGTCAAGCAGCAGTTGTTTCTGGCTTTCTATGCCAAAGCGGCCGTTCATTGCTCCGTAGCCAAGGTATATCTGAAAGCCTATCAGCAGGGTACCTATCAAAAAATGCCTGAACAGGGCCGGCCGCTTCAATCTCGTTATCATCTTGTTACCTTGCCCGAAGGGCGTTAACCGGGATCCTGTCAGAAATACACGGGACCGGTTAAGCCTTTGTTGCCTTTGCAGGCTTTTTGAACGGGCAGGTCTTTTTGAGGGGCTGACCCTTTTGAACGGGCCGGGCAATTTTTTTCTGCCATGGCAATCTTGTCATCTTGTACGGGCATGCCGGCATGGCATGGGGGTGAGCCGGTCATGGGCCTTGCCATCTTCTTGCGCTGCTCATCTGGCAGGTCCGGACGGTTTTGTTTTTTTCAGAGGATCTTTCCTTCCAGCACGTCGATCTTCATTCCGTCAAAGGCCGGGGTTACGTTTTTTGGCAGTTCCCCTGACAGGGTGTCATAATCCATGTCCACATGCAGGTTGGTCAGAATGGCATGGCGGGGCTGCATGCGTCTTATCCATTCAAGGCTCTGGGACAGGTTCAGATGGCTCGGATGCGGGGAGCGGCGCAGGGCATCGATTATCCAGACATCGAGATTTTCAAGATGTTGCAGACTCTGTTCCTGGAATCCCGATACATCGCAGGAATAAAGAAAATTGCCGACCTTGAAACCAAGGGTGGTAATGTTGCCGTGCTGCTGCAATACCGGGAGCAGGGTAATATGCCCCCCCTCGCCTGCAATCGTTACCGGTTCTCCCGCATGGAGGAGGCGGGAGTTCAGAATTGGCGGGTAACCGCTGTTTTTCGGGGCTTCAAAACAGTAGGAAAAGGATTTTTGCAGGCGTTGGCCGGTTCTTGGGTCCATGTAGACATCGATTTTCCTGCCGCTGGCAAGGGCAAAGGCCCGCAGATCATCAATGCCGTGGGTATGGTCGGCGTGTTCGTGGGTATAAAATACCGCATCGATGTTGTTTACCTGCGCATCGAGCAACTGTTCCCGCAGATCGCAACCCGTATCAATGACTATCCGGGTCTTGCCGGCATGGTGGGCGCTGGTTCCCGTGAGCAGCAGCGAACAGCGCCGGCGGCGGTTCCTGGGCTGGGCGGGGTCACATTCTCCCCACTGGTTGCCGACCCGGGGAACCCCGCCCGATGAGCCGCAGCCCATGATCGTGGCAGTGATCTGCTCGGCCTGCCTGCCCATTACAGGTCCTGAACCGGCCCCTTGCAGGCCTTTGAAAACAGTCTGAAGAAGTTGGTGCTGGTGGTGGCGGCAAGTTCTTCTTGGCTGATGTTGCGGGCTTCGGCCAGGTGTCGGGCCGTATGGATGACATGGGCCGGCTCGTTCACCTTGCCCCGATGGGGAACCGGAGCCAGGTACGGGGCGTCGGTTTCCACCAGGATTCTTTCCAGGGGGGCTTTTTTGGCGATTTCAAGAACCTGGCGGGCGTTCTTGAAGGTTATTATGCCGGAAAAGGAAAGGTAGCCGCCAAGTTCGAGCCCGGTTCTGGCCAGTTCCTCCCCGGAGGAAAAACAGTGCAGGACAAAGGGAAACTCTCCCTTCCTGCTTTCTTCCTGCAATATGTCTGCCATGTCAGCATCCGCATCGCGGGCATGGATAACAAGAGGCAGCCCGGTTTTTCTTGCAGCGGCAATGTGATTGACAAAACCGGACTTCTGGGCCTTGCGCGGGGAATTGTCATAAAAATAGTCGAGCCCCGTCTCCCCTATCGCTATGCATTTTGGGTGCTCCGACAGTCTTGCCAGTTGATCGGCCGTTATGTGCAACTCCTCGTGGGCGTTGTGGGGGTGGGTACCAACCGAACACCAGACATTGTCGTATTTTTCGGTTATGGCACGGATCTCTGCAAACCGTTCGACCCTGGTGGAGATGGTAACGCAATGGCTTACCCCGGATGCCTTCATGCGGGTCAGAACCCCGTCCATATCGTGGGCAAGCTCATCAAAATCCAGGTGACAATGGCTGTCTATGAGCATTTTCAGGATTTTTCCTCTGTCAGTTCCTGCTGGCGTGGAAACAGGGGACGGGGCTCTGGCAGATGAATCCCGCAAGCAAGGCGTCCACCGGGTCCGAGGTGGGAAAAATCGCGCCGGTCCTTGGCAACGCCCAGCAGATCGAGCAATTCTGCGCAGGATGCGGGCATGACCGGCTGGGTCAGAATTGCCACCTGGCGCAATATTTCAGCG
>WFPQ01000350.1 GCA_015487515.1 Hyphomicrobiales bacterium
CTACTTTGTGGTGATCAAACATTCTTTCATATTTCCATTCGTTCAGATCGGAACGGGCATGTTTTCAAGATGTTTTTTGCAAAAGCCGGTTTTTGCCGGCGGTTTTGAAAAACGATGAAAGGTTGCCATTCATTCCGGTTGCAACAGCAGAAATCCCGAAGGGGTTCGTGCAATATTGCAACTGTTTAGCTTTTTGCAGCTTTTTGAAACATGGACAAGACGGCAAGAGGTTTTTGTCAAAACGTCCAGCGATCCTGCCATGCTCCAATTCCATCAGCCGCTGATTGGCGCAAATGAATTTTTGCGCCAACCGGTTTCGTGGTGCCCGGGGGGCTTTGTGCCATGGGTCTATCGACGCAGGCCCAGCCTTTTTATCAGGCTTTTGTAGCGCGCTTCATCCCGGTTCTTGACATAATCGAGCAGACGGCGGCGCAGGGAAACCATTTTCAACAGGCCCCGCCGGGAATGATTGTCCTTTTTGTGGGTCTTGAAGTGTTCGGTGAGATTGACGATGCGTTCGGTCAATATTGCAACCTGGACTTCGGGAGAACCGGTATCAGAATCCTTCAGCGCAAATTCCTTTATGAGCGCTTCCTTGCGCTCTGGCGTTATCGACATCAAGAACTCCTTTCAAATTCAAGGGGCAGGGGCTGGCCATGTCCCGGGATGTCGTCCAGGACAGGTCACTGACTTTCCCGGTAAAAACCGGGAGCTTCGCCCCTATAGGGTAAAAGAGTGCCAAAAGCAAAGAAATTTGCCTTAATGGGGTAAAATTATCCGGCTTGGCCTGAACTGACCCTGCTCCACGCGCCCGATGGCCACTGCCTGCCCCCTGTGGGAGGCCCAGGCCTCTTCCACGGCAACGGGAGCGCCGGCCCCGCTCAGCAATACCGGATTGCCAAATCCAAGACTCGTGGACTGGCGGGCATCCACGCGGATTTCCGGCAGGGACGAAAGCCCTGCGGAAACCGCAAGCAACATCTGCTCGCGCTCCTGCATCGGGGCATTTTCGAATTCTTGCAGTTCGATGGCATTTTCATCGGAAAAATCCCCGACCCTTGACCGGTGCAGGGCGTCCACGTGGCCCCTGGTGCCAAGTTTTTTTGCCAGGTCCCGGGCCAGGGCACGAATATAGGTGCCCTTGGCACAGGTCACTTCAAAGACTGATTTTTCCTCCCCGTGTTTCAGCAGCGAAAAATCCTCGATCATGACATCCCGGGGGGGCATGTTCAGCTCGTGACCGGCCCTTGCCAGGTCATAGGCCCGCTCACCTCTGATCTTTATGGCCGAAAAGGCCGGGGGCACCTGGCTTATCTGTCCGGTAAATTCCGGCAGGGCCGCCAGAACCTGCTCTGCCGATGGACGAACCGGGGAGGTATCGATGATTTCACCTTCTGTGTCATCGGTATTGGTGGCTATGCCCCAGACCAGCGAAAACCGGTAGACCTTGATCCCGTCCTGCACGAAGGGGATGGTTTTTGTTGCTTCACCAAGGGCGATGGGCAGGATTCCGGTGGCCAGGGGATCAAGGGTTCCCGCATGGCCGGCCTTTTTTGCCCCCAGCAGCCAGCGCACTTTTCCCACCGCCTGGGTTGAGCCGAAATCATAGGGCTTGTTCAGGATCAGCCATCCTGAAACATCGCGTTTTTTGGATTTTTTTCGGGTGGAGTTCATATGAAGATTTCGCCTGGCCGCAATTGTCAGATTGAGACTACTTATGTTTGAAATCGCTGATTATCAACATTCCTGATGATGATTTCTCTGAAGTCATCCATCTGCTGCAGGTCACTGAACGCCCGCTTGGGAATGCAGATGGCCTGCATCCTGTTTACCCAGATTATAAAATGCCCCGCCTCTTCATTTGCCCCGATAAATCCTCTCCAGCCATACTGACCCGCAACATTATCAGTTATTGTTTCAATGCCGTTTTCTGATACACGAAGTTGAATATCTTTCCCATCCAGCATTTGTTGCGAATAATATCTGCGCAGCAGCAGCGGCTGCAGAACATGGCGATAGGCCACGATTGCCATGGCAATGGACAAGTTTGCAAACATCAGCCAGCTGAAAGAAGCCCTGCCCTGGATGAAAGCATGAATATAGCCCAGGGAAACTGCAACATTTGCCAGTACCAGGCCCCAGAACAGCCAGTTGCGCAGGATTGCAAACCTGCCCTGGTGCCGGCGTGCCCTGTTGATCGCACTGTATTCATCGAAACTATAGATGTATTCAAGCTTCATGGATCACCCTTGCACCTTGCCCGCAAGGGGCAGCCATATGCGGCAGCTTGTTACGGAGCAAGGGGCCGGAAATAAGGCGTCCCGTCAGGATTTTTGGCCCGACCGGGTGGACATGCTGGTTAGTTCAGATCCCTGGAGACTTCTTTTGAGCGCAGCAGATTGTTGATCCGCTCCGCCTCCTCGAAGGTATCATCGACAAAAAATCGCACCGAAGGAGCATATTTGAGGGCCAGGTCGGGGGCAATGCGTCCGCGGATGAATTTTGCATGCCTGTTAAGGGCCACCACCACCGCCTCGGCATTTTCCCCGCCAAGGGGCATTATATAGGCGCTGGCCAGTTTCAGGTCCGGGCTCATGCGTACTTCGGGCACGGTTATGGTTATGTCCTGCAATATCTGATCCTGCACTTCGCCCCTGACCAGAAATGATGACAGGGCATGGCGGACCAGTTCACCTACCCGGAGCATGCGCTGTGACGGGGCGGATGTTTTTGCTTTTCTACTCATGTTTCACGGCACTTCCAGCCAGCAGATCACGGCCCGGTTTCAATTGACGGGGATGGGAATTACAGGGAACGGCTGATTTCCTCGCGGCGGAAACATTCAATGATATCTCCTGCCCGCATGTCTTCGTATTTTTCAAAGGCCATGCCACATTCCTGGCCTGACTGCACATCCTTGACCTCATCCTTGAAGCGTTTCAGGGTCGAAAGCCTGCCCTCGTGAATCACCACGTCATCGCGGATCAGGCGGACATTTGCCCCCCTTTCCACCGACCCTTCCGTTATCCGGCAGCCGGCAACCTTGCCAACCTTGGAAATATGGAAAACCTCCAATATTTCGGCATTTCCAAGAAAGGTTTCGCGCACTTCGGGTGCCAGCATGCCCGACATCACGGCCTTCACATCGTCGACCAGGTCATAGATGACATTGTAATAGCGGATTTCGATACCATCGGAGCGGGCCAGTTCGCGGGCCTGGCGGTTGGCGCGCACGTTAAAGCCGATTATCACTGCCCCCGAGGCCTTGGCCAGTATTATGTCACTTTCGGTTATGCCCCCGGCCCCTGCCATCAGCACCTGGGCCGACACTTCATCGGTTCCAAGTTTTTCGACCGCTGAAACTATGGCTTCCACCGATCCCTGCACATCGGCCTTTATGACCAGCGGCACCTTGGAAATTTCCGAGGTCTTGAGCTGGCTCATCATCTGTTCAAGGGAGGTGACGCTGCCGGCTCCGGTTCTTTCCCGTACCGAGCGCTGGCGGTATTCGGTTATTTCGCGGGCCTTGGCCTCGCTTTCCACC
>WFPQ01000351.1 GCA_015487515.1 Hyphomicrobiales bacterium
CATATATTCTGGATGCGCATGGCCGGAACCTGGTCCATGGGCCTTGAGCCGAGGACTTCTGGCAGGCGGGGCTTGTTCCGGATTAGCACTTGATGGCCCTTGATTTGTTTCATGCCAGATTTTTCCAGCCTTTTGCCCTGTTGAACCGTTCGATCAGGAAATCCAGGAACATGCGCACCTTTGCCGGCATGTATCGTGCATCTAGAAATACCGCGTTTATGTCAAGTGAAAGGGAGGGGTTGCCGGCCAGCACCCGCCGCAGGCGTCCCCTGGCCACATCCTCGGCCACCACGTAATCCGGGCACAAACCGATTCCCCCATGGGCCAGAACCATGTCCCTGACCGCCCGGGCGCTGTTGACCATGTAGCGGCCATTTACGGGAATTTTCTTCAACTGCCCCCCGCATGTGAAAGGCCAGGCATTCGGTGAAGCCATGTTGGTATCACGAATGCAATGGTGTTTCTTCAGTTCCCCCGGTGTCGTTGGGGCCGGGTTGTCAGCCAGGTACTCGGGCGAAGCTATGGCCCACAGTTCCGTCTGTCCCAGTTTTCTGGCCCGCATGCCCGAATCCGCCAGGTTTCCTATCCTAAGGGCCATGTCGACCCCTTCACCCGCCAGGTCCACATGGCGGTCGCCAAGTATCAGTTCCATGGTAAGCTGCCCATGGGTCTGGGCAAAATCCTGCAGCATTGGCTGCAGGTACATTTCCCCGAATGTGGAGGGGGCGGCCAGGCGCAGGTTGCCCTTCAGCGAACCCGTACGGCTGCCGATGGAATTTTCCATTTCTTCGAAGGCCTCGATCAATTCCTTGCACCTGGCATAATATCTTCGCCCGTCATCGCTCAGACTCAGGCTGCGGGTGGTGCGGTGCAGCAGGCGCACCCCGAGCCTCCCTTCCAGCTGGGAGATGTATTTCGAGACCAGTTTCTTTGAAATTCCCAATCGTTGCGCCGCCGCGGTGAAAGAGCCGGCCTCGACGCTGGCAACAAAGGTTCTCATGCCATCCAGAACATCCATGATTATCCATAATATGGCGACAATCATTCGTCAATAGGTATATTTATCTGGGCAATTAAAACCGTCATGTTCCTTTCATTCAAATGGTTGCCGGTAATTTCGCCGGCCCTTCAATCAAAGGAATGAAAAAATGAACATTGCAATAATAGGTACCGGAAATATCGGGTCGGCCCTGGCCCGTCTCCTTGCAGGGATCAAGGGCAATAATGTTGTAGTGGCGGGAAAATCGGCCACGGACGGAGCAGAACTTGCCGCAAGACTTCATGCCGATTCAGGTGTGAACCTGGAGTCAGGCAGCATCAGTAGGGCAGTGGAACAATCAGACGTTGTCATTCTTGCAGTGCCCTATGGGGCAATTGCCGGGATTGCCCGTAGCGTGAATTTTGATGGCAAGATCCTCGTCGATCTTTCAAACCCGGTAAAAGAGGATTTTTCCGGCATCACGGTTGGATTTTCAACTTCTGCTGCCGAGGAAATCCAGGCTCTTTTGCCCGGGGCCCGGGTGGTCAAGGCCTTTAACACGGTATTTGCCCAGGTCTATGAACAGGGGCTTGATTTTGATGGCAGTGCCGTTCCCGCCTTTGTGGCATCAGACAGTGATGCGGCCAGGAGCACGGTAATGGAACTGGCGGCAAGGGCGGGGTTTGATCCGGTCGATGCAGGTCCTCTTAGCAATGCCCGCTACCTGGAACCGCTTGGCTATCTCAACATCCAGTTCGGTTACATGCTGGGGCATGGCACCCAGATTGCCCCTGCCTGGATCAGGCGCAAGGCTGCCTAGAACCGGACGCGACACCAGGCCCCGGGCCCGGCCACCGGTCTGTGCCGGACCAGGGGACCTTGCCTGTGATACAAATTGAAAGGAAAACGAAATGATTGAACCGAAAGCCAATTCCACTGCAGACTACGCTGCATTTCTGCTGCGTGTTGCAAACGGCATATTGTTCCTGGCCCACGGGTTGCTCAAATTGCTCGTGTTTACCCCGGCCGGTACCGTGGCCTTCTTTGAAAGCCTGGGCCTGCCCGGTTTCATGGCTTACCTTACCATGTTTGCCGAAATTGCCGGGGGCCTTGCCCTGGTCGCCGGGGTCGGCACGCGCCTCGTGGCCCTGGCCCTGGTGCCGGTTCTGATTGGTGCCCTGGTTCTGGTGCATGCGGGCAATGGCTGGCTGTTTTCAAACCCCGGAGGCGGCTGGGAGTTTCCCTTGTACTGGGCCATGACCCTGCTGGTTCTGGCCCTGCTTGGCGATGGTGCATTTTCGGCCCGGTCCGTTGGTTCCCGTCTCGTTGCAAAACGTTTCTGATCTAATCTTCCCGCTGCACCCTGATGCAGCGGGCAAACATCAGCAAAGGAAATATCATGCTTGTTGAAGGAAAATGGAGTTCTGACTGGCATCCGGTTCAGGCTGCGGACGGGGAGGGGCGTTTTGTTCGCCAGGCTTCCAGCTTTCGCAACTGGATAACGCCGGATGGCAGCGCCGGTCCCACCGGAAAGGGTGGCTTTGCCGCCGAAAAGGGGCGTTATCACTTGTATGTGGCCCTGATCTGCCCCTGGGCATCGCGGGTCCTGATTGCCAGAAAGCTGAAAAGGCTGGAGGATTTCATCTCCATCAGCATAGTTGAGCCGTTTCTTGGTGAGCAGGGCTGGGCCTTCGGGGAATTTGATGGGGCAACTCCCGATCACCTGTTTGGTTTCAGCTACCTGCACCAGGTCTATACCAGGGCCGATCCCCGTTATTCGGGGCGCGCCACCGTTCCCGTATTGTGGGACAAGAAGCGGAATGTGCTGGTAAACAATGAAAGTGCCGACATTCTTCGCATGCTGAACGGGGCCTTTGAAAACCTGACCCCCGAAAGCCTGAATCTTTATCCCCCTGGGTATGAAGAAAAAATCGACCGGATGAATTCATGGCTTTATAAAACCCTTAACAACGGGGTTTACAGGGCCGGCTTCGCTTCCAGTCAGTTCGCCTACGAAGAGGCGGCCAGGGAGGTTTTTGCCAGTCTCGACCGGCTGGAAGACCTGCTTGGCGATGGCCGCAAATACCTGTTCGGCAACAGGCTGACCGAAACCGATATCCGGCTTTTTGTAACCCTTGTCCGGTTCGATGCGGTCTATCATGGCCTGTTCAAGACCAATTTGCGCCGCATAAGGGATTATTCCTTCTTGCAGGAATATCTGGAGCGCCTGCTGGAATTCCCCGGCATCAGGCAGACCGTCAGCCTCAGCCATATCATGCATGGTTATTATTCCATCAGGGCCCTGAATCCTTCATCCATAGTGCCCCTGGGGCCGGATTACCTGGAAAAAATGTCAGGATCAGATGTTCAGGGAGAAGTAACATGACCAGTACACCAGCCATCAACCTGCCCGGTTCCGCCCTTCCGAGCATTTTCGTTGCCCATGGTGCCCCGGACCTGCCCCTTGGCAACAATCCGGCCAGGCAGTTTCTTTCAACCCTTGCTTCGCGCATCAAAAGGCCAAGGGCCATAATTGTCATCTCGGCCCACTGGCAGGAAAGGGTGGCAACCATTTCCAGGGCTCCTGCCCCCCGAACCATTCACGATTTTGCCGGCTGGCCCGGGCCGCTTTACGATATGACCTATCCGGCCCGCACCGATCCGGATCTGGTTGCAGAAATTATTGACCTGCTCAAGAGGGCAGGGATCAGGCACGGCACCGATGACGGCCGCGGTTATGACCACGGGGTCTGGGTGCCCCTTTCCCTGATCTATCCGGGGGCTGATATTCCCGTCGTGCAGATATCCCTTTCGCTCAACGGCTCTCCCGGGTTTCATCTTGACCTGGGCCGGGCCCTTGCCCCGCTTCGTCTCAGGGAAATATTGATAATCGGCTCCGGGGCCAGCGTTCATAATCTTGGAGCCCTTGCCCCCGAGGGATCTGCTCCTCCCGACTGGGCCCTTGCGTTTGAAGACTGGCTTCATGATGCGATCAGCACCAGTGATCTTGAAGAGTTGCTGAAATTTCCCCGGCGCCCCGCCGAGGCCAGGATTGCTCATCCAACGCCTGAACACCTGATGCCGCTTTTCGTCAATATCGGGGCGGGCCTTGGTACTGAAACAGGCAAGGCCGGCTATGGTTTTGAGCGGCTTTATCATGGTTTCAGCTATGGCTCCATCGGCATGACTTCCTATGCCTTTGGATCCCGGTCCTGACCGGATTTGACGATCATCCGGGCCGGCCCTTGCAAAGTACCCGTTGTCCGGGTTCATGAACCAGGGGCCGGTTTCAGGTATAGGTTTCCATGGCCAGGCCGGGGTGCCGCCTTTTTTCTATGCCGCGTATGGCAAGATGCATCCATATGGTGGAGGCTGCAACCAGCAGGAACAGCAACATGAATGGGGTGGTCCATATTCCGGTCACGTCCAGCAGAACCCCAAAGACTATGGGCAGGAAAAATCCCCCGAGACCGCCGATCATGCCGACCAGTCCGCCCACCGAACCCACATGATCGGGGTAGTAGTGGGGTATGTGCTTGTAAACGGCCGCCTTTCCAAGGCTCATGACGAAGCCCAGTATTATGCTGAAGGTGACGAACAGGGTCAGGGATACGCTTATGTTGAATTCGATCGGCCCGTTTATGCCCTGGATTATGTAGCGGCTGCCCGGATAGGACATGATGAACAGTACCAGCAGCGAAACAAGGAATGTCAGGTAGATGACCATTCGCGCGCCCCATTTGTCCGACATCCAGCCGCCAAGCACGCGAAATACCGATCCGGGCAGCGAATAGAGCCCGGCCAGAACTCCGGCCGTGGTCAATTCAAGTCCGTAGGCTCCCACATAATAGCGGGGCAGAAACGATGCCAGGGCCACGAAAGCCCCGAAGACGAAGAAGTAATAGACGGAAAACCTCCAGACTTGCGGGTTCTTCAGGGGAGCAAGCTGTTCTGCTATCGAAGGGTGCCTTTCCCCGGTTGCCCTGCGCCGTTCGCTTTCCGGGTCGGGCCTGGCGACCAGGTAGAATGCAATGGCAGTAATTGCCAGAACCGCAGCATATACCCTGGCCGTTCCCTCCCATCCAAGGGCCACCACCAGAAAGGGTGCGGCGAAATTGGTCAGTGCCGCCCCCACGTTCCCAACCCCGAAAAAACCAAGGGCGGTTCCCTGGTTGTTGCTCTTGAACCAGCGGGTTACATAGGCCACCCCGATTATGAACGAGCCTCCGGCCAGGCCCAGCCCCAGGGCTGCCAGCAGGAACATGCCGTAAGACTGGGCGGTGGTCAGCATCCATACGGCAAGGGCAGTGACGAGCATCTGCAGGGGGAACACCATGCGTCCGCCAAATCTTTCGGTCAGTATGCCCAGAAACATCCGGCTGACCGAACCGCTTAGGACCGGGGTGGCCACCAGCAGGCCGAACTGGGTATCGCTCAGCCCCAGGTCGGTTTTTATCTGGATGCCGATTATGGAAAATATGGTCCAGACGGCAAAACATATGGTAAAGGCGAACGTGCTGATCCCCAGGGCGCGATATTGCTCGGTCGGGCTGATTTGCCTGCCTTCAGTCATGTCTTTCTCCATTCATGTGGCTCATTTTCAGTGATTTTTCCGCCTCGATCATGGCCTGCAATTCCGGCTTGCAGGCGCCGCAATTGGTGCCGGCGGCAGTTTTCCTGCCAATGCAGACCACCGTTGATGCTCCATTCAGTATCGAGGCCTTTATGGCGTTGACCCCCACGTCAAAGCAGGCACATACGGTTGGTCCGGGATCACTGCGCTCGGCCCCGGGGGCTCCTGCCAAGGCTGCCAGTGCGCCGATGTTCCGGTTGATCTGGGCCGTGATGTGGCTCCGGTCCTGTTCCAGCGGCCCGGGTGCTGCAAAAAACACTCCCCTCAATATTTCTCCCTCGTGGATTGCCACCCTTGCCACTCCCCGTGCCCCGTCGAGCATCATGCTGGCATTGCCCTTTTCAAGATTAAGAATCCGGCGTGCCTTTTCCTGCCAGTCGTCAACGGGTGTCATACCGGCCAGCTCGCAACTCCATCCGGTTCTGGTGCGGGTCAGGGCATGGTAGGAAAACCCGCTCTGCACCATGGCCCCGGCCGAGGCGGCAAAGCCGTGCCACAGGGGTTCGAGGGGCTTTAATTTCACATGGGCCCCCTTCAGGGCCGGTTGCCCTGAAACAGGATCATGCTCGCTGCCGGTCAGTACGTTGGCCTTTCCCGCTGACGAATTGGTGTTGCTCCAGTGCATTGGAACAAAGACAGTTCCTTTCAAGATGCCGTCATCAACCATCACCCGTCCGGTCATGGTGCCCTGTTGCCCGTGGATTCTGGCCAGTTCCCGGTCTTTCAGGCCGAGTTTGCCGGCATCCTCGGGATTTATCTGTATGAAGGGTTCTGGCATGTGAGAACCCAGGGAAGGGGATTTTGCGGTGCGGGTCATGGTGTGCCACTGGTCGCGAATGCGCCCCGAATTCAGGATGAAGGTTTCGGGTCCCGTCTTTTTAGGTAGGGGGCATGATATGGGCAGCATGCGTGCCCTCTTGTCGGGATGATGAAAATTGCCATCCGAGAAAAATCTTTTTTCCCTGCGGCCAATTTTCCTTACGGGCCAGCGGACCGGGTCGAGGTTTTCATATTCCTCATCGCTGATTTCAGCCAGGCCGCTGATGTCAAAATCACTTCCCAGGGCCGCGGCCCTTTTGGAAAGGGCGGCATGCTCGCGAAAGATTTCGGCCGGACTCCGGTAGGAAAAAGCCTCTTCCCATCCCATGTGTTTTGCCACGCCGCATATAATCTGCCAGTCATGGCGTGCCTGTCCCGGAACTGGCAAAAAGGCCCGCTGGCGTGAAATACGCCGCTCTGAATTGGTCACGGTGCCGTTTTTTTCGCCCCATGTGGTGGCGGGCAGTTTCACGTCGACAAGGTCGCAGGTGTCGGTTTTTTCCATGACCTCGGAAATAACGCTGAACTCCACCTTTCCTATGGCCCTTGCCACCATGTCCGCATCTGGCATGGAGACTGCCGGGTTGGTTCCCATGATCCAAAGGGCTTTTATCTGCCCGCTGTCACAGGCCCTGAACAGGTCGATGGCTTTCAGCCCGGGCCTTGTACAAATGGCCGGCGATTGCCAGAATTCCCGGACACACTGGCGATGTTCCCTGTTTTCCACCTCAAGGTGACAGGCCAGCATGTTGGCCAGACCTCCCACTTCGCGCCCGCCCATGGCGTTCGGCTGTCCGGTGATGGAGAATGGTCCCATTCCCTTTTGTCCGATGCGCCCGGTTGCCAGGTGGCAGTTGATTATTGCGTTTACCTTGTCGGTGCCGGCAATCGACTGGTTTATGCCCTGGGAAAAAACGGTGACCACCTTTTGCGAGCCTATCCAGAGTCTGCAGAATTCCCTGATCTGGCCGGGTGGCAGTCCGGTATCGGCCGGATTGGTCTTTTTTGCCTCGTTCACTGTCTTTTCAAACCCGGTTACGTGGGATGAAACATATCCTTCATCAACTGCCCCGCACCGGACTATTTCGGCCAGCAGGATATTGAAAAGGGCGCTGTCTCCGTCGGGCCGGATGGCCAGGTGCAGATCCGATGCCCTGCCGGTTGCGCTCCGGCGGGGATCGATGGTGATGATCTTCATGTTCGGGCGGTTCGATTTGGCCTCCAGGATGCGCTGGAACAGAACCGGATGACACCAGGCCATGTTCGAGCCGGCCAGAACGACGATATCGGCCTGTTCCAGGTCTTCATAGCTTACGGGAACCGTATCACTGCCAAATGCCCGTTTGTGCCCTGCCACGCTCGATGCCATGCACAGGCGCGAATTGGTGTCGATATTGGCCGCGCCGATAAAGCCTTTCATCAGCTTGTTGGCCACGTAATAATCTTCGCTCAGCAATTGCCCGGAAACATAAAACCCTATGCTGTCCGGCCCGTGCTCCCTCATGGCCCGGCCGAATTTTTCTGCAACCAGGCCAAGGGCTTCATTCCAGCCAGTACTCTTTCCGTCGGTCATGGGGGTTGTGAGGCGTCCGGCCATGTCAATGGTTTCGCCCAGGGCGGCGCCCTTGGAACAAAGGCGGCCAAGATTTGCCGGATGCCCGGGGTCAGCCTTTACAGCTCCCCCCGGCAGGGCCAGCAAACCACAGCCGACACCGCAATAGGGGCAGGTGGTGCGGGTTGTCTTCATCGGGGACTGCGGGCCGCCAGGCTGTCGCCATCAAGGAATATCCGCCCCCCTTTTATCTTCAGTGCAAAGGTATTTGCCTGTCCCTCGTCGGCTCCCCGGGCCAGTCCGGTTTCCAGGTCTATTACCCAGTTGTGCAAGGGGCAGGTCACCGATGTTCCATGCACCATTCCCTCGGACAGCGGTCCCTTCCTGTGGGGGCATTCATCATCTATGGCAAAGACCCGGTCATCTCCGGTCCGAAACACGGCGATACAGCCGGATCGGGTTTTGACCACCCTTGCCCCTCGTCTTGGGATATCGTTCAGTTCACCAATATCAATCCAGTTGCTCATTGGGCCGGCACCATGCTCAGGTCCGCAAGGGCGTTCCATTTCTTCCGGCTGTATTCGGGTTTTGCCTGCTGGGCCCATGGGTCTTTCCGATAGACCGACTGGGAAATCTCAAATCGTTCGCACAAGGCCCTGCGCTCTTTCAGATCATCAACCACCCGTTCCCTGACCCATTCCATGCCGACTTTTGCCAGCCATTTGTAGGGGCGGTGAAGATAGCGGGCGTTCTCCCGGTAAAGTTGTATGAAGGCCACGGTCAGGTCTATGGCTTCCTGCTCGCTGGCAACCTTGGCAAGTGTTTCCGTCTGTTTCAGTTCCATGCCGGCGGCCCCCCCTACACTGACTTCAAAGCCGCTGTCCACGCACATTATCCCCACATCCTTGCACGTGGCCTCGGCACAGTTTCTGGGGCAGCCCGAAACGGCCAGTTTCACCTTGTGGGGGGTCCAGCTTCCCCACAATATCTTTTCGAGTTTTATTCCAAGTCCTGTGCTGTCCTGGGTGCCAAAGCGGCAAAAGTCATTTCCCACGCAGGTTTTCACGGTGCGCAATCCTTTTGAATAGGCATGTCCCGAGACCATTCCGGCTGCGTTCAGGTCTTTCCAGATATGGGGCAGGTCTTCCTTTTTCACGCCCAGCAGATCTATCCGCTGGCCGCCGGTGACCTTGACAGCGGGAACATTGTATTTGTCGGCAGCCTCTGCAATGGCCCGCAATTCGTCCGGGGTTGTCATGCCGCCCCACATGCGGGGCATGACCGAATAGGTTCCGTCCTTTTGAATGTTGGCATGGTTGCGTTCATTCACCAGCCTGCTTTGTGCATCGTCTTCATATTCCAGCGGCCACTGGGCAATCAGGTAATAGTTCAGGGCAGGGCGGCACACATGGCATCCGCAAGAGCTTTTCCAGCCGGCTTCCTGCATCAGGGCTGGCATGGTTTTTATGGACTGGCTCTTTATCAGGCGCCGCACGTCTTCGTGGGTAAGATCGGTACAGGCGCAGATCGGCTGGGTCTTGCTGATGGTGAAATCCTGTCCAAGGGTGCTGGCCAGGACCTGTTCCACCAGCCCCTTGCAGCTGCCGCACGAGGCCGAAGCCTTGGTGGTGGCCTTTACGGCATCAAGATCATCGGCTCCCTCCCTTATGGCCCTTATTATGTCTCCCTTGCAAACCCCGTTGCATCCGCATATTTCCCCATCATCATCCATGGCCTTTATCACGGCCAGCGGATCCATGGCCTTTTCCCCTTCGAAGGCGGGCCCAAAGATCAGCCTGTCGCGGATCGTGCTTATGTCCTCCCCCGATTTCAGCTTGGAAAAGAACCAGCTGCTGTCGGTGGTATCACCGTACATTACCGCGCCCGTTATCCGGTTGTCCCTGATGATCAGGCGCTTGTATATTCCAAGCCCCGGGTCGCGGAACACTATTTCTTCCCGATCCCCCCCCTGGGCGAAATCACCGACCGAAAACAGGTCGATTCCGGTCACCTTGAGTTTTGTCGAAACGGCCGGGGCAACGAATTTTGCCTTTTCCCCCACCAGCGTTCTTGCCAGTACCTTTGCCATGTCATAGAGGGGGGCGACCAGCCCGTAGACTATATCGTCGTGCTCGGCACATTCTCCCAGGGCAAAAATATCCTTCCTTGAGGTTCGCATTTCATCATCCACCACGATGCCACGCTCGACGTGTATTCCCGCATCGGTGGCAAGGCGGGTTTCGGGGCGGATGCCGGCGGCCATTACCACCAGGTCCGCCTCGTAGGTCACATTGTCTTCCAGCAGTACCGCCTCGACCCTGTCCCTGCCGACAATTGCGTTGGTATGGGCCTTGCAGACTATCTTTATGCCCCGTCCCTCCAGTTCCCTTTGCAGCAGATAGGCTGCGGCCGGGTCCAGTTGACGTTCCATCAGGTGCCCCATCAGATGCAGAACCGTAACATCCATGCCCTGACCGTTAAGGGCAGCGGCCGCTTCCAGGCCCAGGAGTCCGCCTCCGATCACGACTGCCTTTCCATTTTTTCTTCGGGCTGCCCTCAGCATTTCCTCCACATCATCCAGGTCGCGAAAGCCGACCACGCCGGGCAGGTCATTGCCTGATACGGGAATGAAGAAAGAGGCCGATCCGGTGGCGATCACCAGCTTGTCATATTCTGTCGTGCCCCCGGCGCTGACCACCAGCTTCTTAGCGGGATCTATTTTGACCACCGTTTCGCCAAACCGGCAGTTTATGTTGTTTTTCTGATACCACTCGGTATCGTGGGTTATTATTTCCTCAAAACTCTTGTCGCCAGCCAGCACCGGTGAAAGCATGATGCGATTGTAATTTCCCCTTGGCTCGGCCCCGAACAGGGTCACGTCATAGCGCCCGGGATCAATTTGCAGGAGCTCTTCCAGCATTTTGCCGGATGCCATTCCGGCCCCTATGATGACAAGTTTTTCTTTCACCTGTGAACTCCTTCAGGGGTCATTTGGTCTCGTTCCATTGATGTTTTGGCAAAGGGCGAGTTTTCGCAAAGGGAATCTGTTCCTTTGCCTGTTTGATTACTAGCGCCTGATGGTGTTGCTGCATATTGCTAAGAATTCATGGGCCTGTTGCAAAATACGCAACACCATGGCAATAAATGCCGGCAGGTCATGCATTGCGGCTTCGTTCTGCATGGATTGGTCCGCACGACCTGTCCTGATCATCATGTCCGGGGCATTCGGTTTCGGGATCTTGCGAGGTTTTTGCAAGGGTTTTGTAAAGGGGTTTTGCAAGGGGTTTTTGTAAATGCGCCATCTTCTGGTTCTCAAATATATTGAAAAAATCGCCAGGACCGGCTCCCTGCGCCGTGCTTCCGAGGAATTGGGTATTACCCCGTCGGCCCTTAACAGGCGTATCCTGAGCGTTGAGGAAGAACTGGGCGTGGAGATATTCGAGAGGCATCCTTCGGGAATGCGCCCCAACATTGCCGGGGAAATACTGCTCAAGCACATCCGGGATCAGATTGCCGACATGGACAGGGTAAAGTCCCGCATTGCCGATTTGTCCAGCATGCGCACCGGCCACATGAACATTGCCGCCACCCGTGAGATCGTGCAGTTCTTTTTGCCGGACCTGATCAGGAATCACCTGGCGGAATTTCCTGCCGTCACCTTTGGGGTGAACCTGTTCGAGCGCGGCGGGGCCGAAGCTTCCTTGCGGGACAATTCCAACGATATCGCAATCGTTTTCGAGCCCATCCACATCAATGACCTGCAAGTGGTCAGTTCGGTTGCCCAGACCCTTTATTGCATCATGGCCAGGGATCACCCCCTGGCCCGCAAGCAATCGGTAAAGATCTATGACTGCCCCGATTTTCCCCTGCTGCTTCCCAAGCGCCCCGAGGGCATTCGCAAGGTTCTTGACGGGGCGGCGGCCAGGGTCGGGCTTTCTCTCAAGCCGGCGGTTGAATCGAACAGTCTGGATCTGCTGCGCCTGATGTCAAGGGACAGCATGGCCCTGAGTTTTTCCCTTGCCATAAACTTAAGGCCCGACCTTGAAAAGGACAGGCTGGTTGCGGTTCCGGTTGATTTTCATGGGGCCCCGACCGGGCGCCTGGTCGCCGGCTATTTGCGGGGAAGGACCCTGCCGGTTGCCGCGGCCCGGTTTCTTGAAATCATCGACCGGGAACTCTCGCTTCGTTTCCCCGATCCGGTGGCCGGGGGTTGACATGTCCGGGGCGGTTTCGGGCCAGGACGCTAAAAGGCTGATAAAAGCCCATGAAGGATCATGAAGGTTCATTGGTGTCCATTGTGGTTCCTTGGTGTCCATTGTGATGTCAGTCCATGTTGCCCGTTGCAATCGGGCTGGCTGATGTCATGGACAGTTTCAGGTTCCGGTTGCGTCCAGCACCATATCCCTGTCATGGGAGGTTTTTGTTTCCGCCCCGTCTTTTGTGACGCCGGGCACCACCTCCACTTCGATGCCTGCATTTCTGGCAGTTCTTGAAAGTTTTTCAATGCTTTCAAGTCCTTCCCCATTGCCGCTTTTCAGCCATGCCACCACCTGTCCCGATCTGGCTGCCCCCAGGACAGGATGTTCGCCGTCCTGCAGGAATTTCACGTTTTCCCGTCCCCGTGCCGTCATTTCCCTGCCGGTGACATTGCCAGGGTGCTGCTTGTTGCCGACAGGGATTCTCCTGGCGTCACGCCGGGCCAGCTCCAGCACGTCCGGTTCGATATCGCTGTCATAAAAAATGATGTCAGCTTCCTGCAGCCTGTTCATGGCCCTTAATGTCAGCAGGTCCGAAGCGCCGGGGCCGGCCCCGATAACGCTTATGTATCCCCTGTTGCCGTGTCCGGTGATTTTGCCCGTTTCCACGGCCCTTTTCATGACAGTTTTCATGGCCCTTTCGGCTTTTGCCAGGGTTCCCCTTGCATTTAGTCTTCTTGGTTTTTCTTCGAATACCCAGCGCCAGAACGGCCTCTGGCTTTTTGGTGCCATGCATTTTGCCACGTCCGGGCGCAGGTCTCCGGCCATGGCTGCCAGCCGGCCCAGTTGAGGTTCCAGCATTGTTTCTATCTGGCTCTTGATCTTTCTGGCCAGCACCGGGGCGCATCCTTCGGTTCCGACGGCAACCACCACCGGGTCCCGGTCAACTATCGATGGGGTGAAGGCGCAGCACAGTTCCGGCTGATCGACCACGTTTGTCACTGCGCCCGCCTCCATGGCCATTCCGTGGATTTTCCTGTCGGTTCCAGGGCACTGGC
>WFPQ01000352.1 GCA_015487515.1 Hyphomicrobiales bacterium
CTTGCATTGCCGGAGCCGGATTGAGCATCATTGGCCATGAGCCGTGCCAACTCATCGATCAGGTCGTCGGCAGCTTCGTTATTTCCGGATGGGTTCAATGGTTTTCCCGTATCCATGTGCCAATATTTCCTTGTTGCAACTGTTACACATCCGTTATACGCCCCGCCTGTACCGGAAAATCGAACCGGAAGTCAGTAAGATGCACAGCATTGTGCCTGAATTATGAAACCTTCATCATGAAAGCTCCCTTGGTGCACTGACGCCCAAAAGATTCAAACCCTGCTCAAGTACCTTTTGAATCGCCGTAACCATGGCGAGTCGCGCCTTTGTCAATTCTGGTTGCCCAGGGTTAACAAAGCGTAACGAGGCGTCCTGTCCGCCCCTGGCCCAGAAACCATGCAGCGCACCGGCCAGGTCATAGAGGTAAAATGCCACCCTGTGGGGTTCGTGGGCACGCACGGCCGCGGCCACCACCCGCGGCCACTGGGCCAGGGTTTGCAGCAGTTCCAGGTCTTCAACGCTGGAAAGTTGCGAAAAATCAGCCCCCGCCAGGGCTGAAAGTGACGTGTCCAGTCCGGGCATCTCCTCGCCGGTCTTGCGGGCGATCGAGCAGGCACGGGCGTGGGCATATTGCACATAAAATACCGGATTTTCGCGGCTCTGTTCCCTTACCAGCGCAAAATCGAAATCCATGGGCGCCTCGTTGCGCCTGAAAAGCAGCATGAAACGAACAACGTCGGCCCCGACCTCTTCCACCAGGTCACGCACCGTAACCAGGTCACCGGAGCGCTTGGACATCTTGAAGGGCTTGCCGTCACGCATCAAACGCACGATCTGGCATATCTTGACGTCAATGGAAGCCTTGCCACCGGAAACAGCCCTGACCGCCGCCTGCAGGCGCTTGCTGTAACCGGAATGGTCGGCTCCCAGAACTATTATCTGATCGGTGAAACCACGCAAAAACTTGTCACGATGATAGGCTATGTCGGCGGCAAAATAAGTATAATCTCCATTGGACTTGACCAGGGGCCTGTCGGTATCGTCACCAAAGCTCGTGGCCCGGAACAGGGTTTGCTCACGATCCTCCCAGTCCTCGCCCGGTTTTCCCTTGGGCGGCGGCAGGGTGCCACGATAAACCAGCCCGTCCCGCTCCAGCGCCGCAAGGGTCTGGGCGATCTTGCCATTTTCCCCATGCAGGACCTTTTCGGAAAAAAAGAAATCGTGGCTTACACCAAGCAGTTTCAAATCCTGCCGGATCAATTCCATCATCGCCTCAAGAACCAGCGGTCCAAAAACGGGAAGCCATTTGCTTTCGGAGGCTTTCAGATATTTGCTGCCAAAACGGCGGGCCAGTTCGGCGCCAACCGGGATCAGGTATTCGCCCGGATAAAGACCGGGGGGTATTTCGCCGATATCCTGACCCAGGGCCTCCCGGTAGCGCAAAAAAGCAGAACGGGCCAGAACGTCAATCTGCCCACCCGCATCGTTGATGTAATATTCCCTGGTTACCTCAAAGCCGCAAAATTCAAGCAGCGAGGCAAGGGCATCACCAAATACCGCTCCCCTGGTATGGCCCACATGCATGGGACCGGTGGGGTTGGCCGAAACGAATTCCACATTGACCGCCCGGCCCCGGCCCATGTCGTTCCTGCCGAATTTCCCGGGATCTTCCAATATGGAGCCCAGCACACGATACCAGATATCACTGGTCAGGAAAAAATTCAAAAAACCTGGTCCAGCAATTTGTATATCACTTATATCTTCGTCTGTTATCATGATTTCTTTAAGTGATGATGCAAGCTGCCGCGGATTGGTTTTCAATGATTTTGCGCACACCATGGCAATGTTGGAAGAAACCTGGCCATGGGAGGGATCTCTTGGTGGCTCGACCGTGGATCTTTCAGCCAGTTCGCAAAGGTCCTCCCGGTCCGGGTACAGTTCCCCAAGGGCTGCCAGAATCCTAAGGGAAAAATCGGCAAATATATCCATGATGACTTGTTTCCATAGGCAGATTGCAACAGGCAGGCGTTAAAGCAAAATCAGTCCATGGTCAAATGCAGTAAACACCGAACATGAAAAAGTCCCTGGTGCAAAGGGCCAGGGCTCTGCGCAGGCCGCGAATCCGGCCTGGGGGGGGGAAAGGAGCCGGGATTATCCGGTAGACAGCAGGGCCTGAAACAGGGCGGTTTCATTCGGGCATCACAAAAATCCGGGCATGGGGTTGGGGTAAAACCTTGATGTCAGGTCCCATTCAGGTCCCTTGCCGGCCCGTTGCAGGACTTTCAGCCTCAAGGCGTTCGAATTCAGCCATGGCAAACGGATCGGTCATGCCGGCAATGTAATCGGCCACCACGCGGCATTTGCGGGCTCTTTCCGACTGGATGGTCTCCCGGGCCGGGATTGCGTCAGCAAAATCATTGACGAGCAGTTTTTGCTGCCATTGACCGGGAATATCGCCAGTTTTCACATAATGTTCGAACAGACTTTCCACCACCATCTCCCCCTGCCGGGCCGGTTTCATCACGGTTGGGGAGCGGTAGACCTTTTCGAACAGAAAATCCTTTATTGCCCTTTCCCTTGCCTGCATGTCCCTGGAAAAGCCGATCAACTGACGCCCGGCCGTGGCAACGTCACGGGGGGACTTCAGCCCGGCTGCGGACAGCATCATGGCTGAATTTTCGATCACGTCCTCGATCAGGCGGGTTATGAGGCGGCGCTGTATCTCGTGGATTTTGCGCCCCTTTTCCAGGCCGGGCCAGGTTTCATCCACATCAGCAACTATTTCATCGAGCAATGGCAGGTCTTCCAGCTGGTTCAGGCCAATGAGACCGGCCCGCACCGCATCATCAATGTCGTGGGAATCATAGGCTATGTCATCGGCAATCGCGGCAGCCTGGGCCTCAAGGGAGGCAAAGTTCCCGATTTCCAGGTCGAGCCCGGCAGGCAGAAAGGACAGGTCGGGGACAGAGTCAAGGGGTCCGTTGTGCTTCAGCACCCCCTCAAGGGTCTCCCATGTCAGGTTGAGTCCATCATGGCTGCCATAACGGTTTTCGAGCATGCATATGGTTCTAAGGGACTGCAGATTGTGATCGAAACCGCCAAATTCGGCCATTTTTCGATTCAATGCCCGCTCGCCGGCATGTCCAAAGGGGGTATGACCAAGATCATGGGCCAGGGCTATGGCTTCGGACAGGTCTTCGTTCAGTCCAAGGGAACGTGCAAGGGAACGGGAAATCTGGGAAACTTCAAGGGTATGGGTAAGGCGGGTGCGGTAGTGCTGCCCCTCGTGGTGCAGAAAGACCTGGGTCTTGTATTGCAGGCGCCTGAAGGCGGTGGAATGGATTATGCGGTCCCTGTCGCGCTGGAATTCGGAACGTGTCGGACTTTTCGATGTTTCGTGAACCCGGCCCCTGCTGTTTCTAGGATCGGAGGCAAGGGGGGACAAATTGTGCACTGAAATGTCTTTTGGGGTTTTCATTGGCGGTGCAGGGCCCTATTTGAGATAGATCGGTTCGTGGCAGGATAACAGAAATGATTTTGGATCCGGTTCAGTTTTTTTCCAGCAATACGGAATTCCTTTTCCGGCTCGGACTGGTGATGTTCATATTCGGGGTGATCCTGATGCTGATCGACAGGGATTTCAATGACAAGCTGGAAAAGAACAGTTTTGTTGCCAAGCTTTTTACCATGCGCCTGCCATCAAGACTTTCGATAAAGACCGACCCTTACGGTTCGGTCGTGGCCTTTTTCGGCATCACCATTGCCGTCATGGCCCTGGCTTTTGCCGAACAGGGATTCTGACGTGGAAAAAAGAGAATGGAAATGAGCAATATCAAGGTTGAACTGACCCGGGCTGCCGGCCAGCAGATTGCCAGGATTCTTGAAAGGGAACCCAAGGGAACGGTTCTTAGAATCGCCGTTTCGGGAGGCGGGTGTTCCGGGTTTCAGTATGAATATGACCTGGTCAGGGAAAAACCTTCCCGTGATGACCTGGTGTTGCAGCGCGATGGCGCAACGGTTTTGATAGACAATGTTTCCCTGCAGTTTCTGGACGGGGCAAAAATCGACTATGTGGATGACCTGGTCGGCCAGGCCTTCAAGATAGATAACCCAAATACGGTTGCATCCTGCGGTTGCGGTAACAGTTTTGACGTGGCCTGAACAAAACCCGTCCCTGAAAGAACCCCCTTCTCAACTGAAGAAGCCCGGCTCTGGAATCAACAGAACCGGGCTGCAGATGAATGAGAATAAAATGATCAACGACCGTTGATGGTATCCTTGAGAGCTTTTCCGGGCTTGAACTTTGCCTGATTGGAAGCAGGGATTTCAATTTCTGCTCCGGTCGCGGGATTGCGGCCCTTGGTGGCCTTGCGGTGGGAAACGGAAAAGGTTCCAAAGCCGACCAGGCGAACATCGTCACCGGACTTGAGAGTGGCGGTGATTGCATCCAGAACGGCGTCAACCGCATCAGTTGCCTGAGCCTTGGAAAGGTCAGCGCGCTCGGCTACTACGCCGGCCAATTCGTTTTTGTTCATCATACTATCCTTATGAATTGTTTGCCCGCCACAATTGTACGGACAGCGGCGTTACAATTCTGCGATTCTTTGCAAAAGGCAAGGTTTCCCGGCCCTTTTTGCCCAAGCCCATGCAAAAACCCCCTTTCAGCCTTCCGGGGATATGTCTCTCTGCCATGGCTTTGTGCCAAATATAATGAATGGCAGCAATATTGCATAAAACGCCACTGCCACCAGCCAGATACCGCCAGTCCAGTCCGGGCGCAACAGGGTATAAATCTGGGTAAAGACCAGTGGTCCGACAATGGCCGATATGGAGGCAAGGCTGGTCAGAACCCCCTGCAACTGGCCCTGCATTTCTCCGGAGACCTTTGAAGTCAATATGGATTGCAGGGCCGGCCCTCCCACGTCACCAAGGGCAAAAAACGGCAACAGTGCAAACGGCACCCACCATTGGGTAAACAGTGCCAGCAGGACAAGTGCGCCGACCTCAAAAGCCAGACCAAGCAAAATCGTGCGCTTTTCTCCCAGCCAGCCGGTTAACGGTCCGGTCAGCAGCGCCTGGGAAATCACGTTGAACAACCCATAAAGTGTCAATGATATTCCAACCATGGCCGCCCCCCAGCCATACCTGTCTTCTGTAAACAATACCCAGATGGTGCCATATACCGATCCGACAAAGGCAAATCCGGCAAAAACCACCAGCAGGGGGCGAATGGAAGAAAATTTCAGAGCCCACTTCAGGGGAGCGAACGGATTCAACTGCCCGGGGGAGACAGGTTTCCTTGAACCCTGCCTGGATTCGGGCAACAAAAACAGTGCCAGCACAAAATTGAAACCATTCAGAATTGCCGCTGCCAAAAACGGCGCCCGCAGCCAGATTTCGCCCAGCAGTCCGCCCAGAAC
>WFPQ01000353.1 GCA_015487515.1 Hyphomicrobiales bacterium
CTCAGACCGGAATCTGGCGGAAACGAACTTTTGCAACACCCCTGATCTTGCTCCACTTTGCACCAACGGCAATCATCAGCTTCCCGCAGATCGGGATACCGTTTCCGGCCTGAAGGAAAATCTTGCCCGCGCGGCGATCCCTGCCCATGTCATGGAACAAACCTGCCCATGCCATTATACATGTCATTATAACCCTGTTTTCAGGACCATGGCCTAGAAATTCAGCAGGTTGACGCTCCACCACAGAACAATGGCAACCTGGGGTATGAACATGATTATGTACCTGATCAGTACGGCAATTACCGATGTGGAAACAAGGTGCACAACAGACTGACCCACGCGGAAAGCCAGCAGCCAGACCGCAAGCCCGTCGGTTATTTCGCTCTGGCCGGTAACCAGAGCAAACAGCATTACCGCCAGAGCGAAGGGTATGAACTCGTAGGCGTTGGCATGGGCCCGGGTAAGGCGCTGGCCAAACGGGGAAAGATCGAGCCCCGTCGGGGCAAAACTGTTGGCTGGTTTTCCATGAAACACGGTCAGGGCAGATCTCAGGGCAGCAAGACAGACCAAAAGCAACAGGGCCCAGAGCACCAGGGCCACGATCACCGTTTCGGTATTGTTGGCAAATGTAGGCATGGATCAAATCCTTTGCATTTTACTAGTGTTATTGAAAAACCGATTGTTCAAGAACCGTTTCCCGGAGAATGAAAACCTGCCGGATTCAGAACGGTTTTCCCGGCAAATCAGGCCAAAGCCCAATCAGGGCACCAATTGCAATCAAGATCCCGGGAATGAATGAACCGAAAAAGAAGAATACCAGGCCAAACCTGGCCGGAGCCGTTGCCCGATGCAACTGGTTGGTAATGGTGCCCCTAAGGCCCAGCGAAATATAGCGACTTAAGGAAAGGACCATGGTCCAGCCCATTATCTCTACCAGTATCCAGGCGCCAAACAGGTTGTCAAACGGCCAGAACGAGGCCAAAAGCCCGGCCAGCAGGATGAAAGGTCCGTAATGAAGCGCTGCATGGTGGGCGATATCGACATATTTGTGAGCCAGCCCGTCGGAAGCGGCAAGCATGGCCCGCCATTTCCAGACACCGGTCAAAAGGGCTGCCAGAAAATAAAGGGAGGAAAAAAACAGGGCAACGTGAAACGGGGCGGGCAGGGCAAAGGGCAACGGGGGAAATGTCATGATCTCGGTTCCAGGATATTTGTCCGGTGCCACGCGATGATGTCACGCCAGAAATCATCCCGCCTCTCATTCATGACCATATGGCCAACACCGGGATAAAGCAGCAATGAAGAACGGGGCAGGGTCCTGGCCAGGCGCAGGGTCTTTTCCCTTGGGATTACCGGGTCGAACTCGCCGGTAAAGACCATGACAGGCTGGCTTATGTCCTTGACCCTGTCCCAGATATCAACATCGCGAATGCCGGCAAAGAATTCGATCAACTGGTCCTGATCCTGTATCCTGGCATCATCGCGCATGGCTTTCAGGGCCAGCCTGCTCGGACCATCGTTGAGAAATGCCCGCCTGTCGTGGGCAAACATGGAGGCGGCACGGGCCTGCAACCAGGGCCATCGGGTGGTTAGCCATGCTGTTACCCTAAGGGCGGCAGGACCAAGAAAGCCCAGCTTTTCCTTGCGGGCCATCAATTGCATGTCTCCTTCAAGACCAACCCATTGTCCATCGGCAAAACCGCCCATGCTGATAACGCCAAGAACCCGGTCCGGACGGTCAAGGGCCAGGCAAAGACCGGCAAAACCGCCGGTGGAATGACCAACCACAACAACTTCACGCCCGGGCACGACCTGATCCAGCACCGCACCGTTCAAGCTGTTGAACATTTCCGGAACCACATCAGTGCGGGAAAAGCCGGACGGGCCAACAGAAGGGGCATGAACCGGAAGCGAAACGGAAATCCAGGGCTGCCCGTCACGAAAACCGGCAGGCATCAGGGGCTCCCAGTAGGCAGAACAAACGGCAATGCCATGGATGAACATCCAAACCGGACCCGCCCGCTGCATTATATCTGCAGGATGGTCCACGACCAGGACATGACCTGCGGCCTTGACTTCTGTTCTCAGGGTTCTATTTTGCGAGTTATTGCTCATGTTCACAATATCCAGCAAACCCCAAACCGTGTCTACTCGCATAAATTCTTTTATTGATGACTGAGAAAAGATGAGAAAAAACAAAGCAATTTCAATGCGGAAGCCCCCGAAACAACAGAGGGCAATCGTGCTGGTAGAAAGCATCCTGCAGGCTTCCGCTCATATTCTGGAAGAGGGAAAGGAACCTTTTACGACAAATCACATCGCCCAGAAGGCCGGGGTGAGCATAGGTTCGCTCTATCAATACTTTCCCGGGGCCGATGCAATAATGGCAACGCTGATAGAAAAGCACGTGGAAGAAGAAAGGGCTGCAGCGCAGGATATCATTGCCGCGGCCCTTGCCGGGGGAAAGCAGAACATGGATGTTTCCCTGGTATTGCGGGATCTGCTGGAGGCATTCGTCAGGGCTCACAGCAGCGCTCCTCGCCTCACGGCGCGCCTGCATGCCATGGCCCCCGGATTTGGATTGCAGGAGCAACTGGACCGGGCCCGCGACGAGCAGGCCATGGAAATTGCCCGGTCCCTGGGACTGGAAGAAGAACCGGTGATAATGGTTGTGATGGCCATAGAGGGAGTAGTGCTGGCAACGCTGGCCAGAAATCACCAAAAACTAGGGTCCGGAAAGTTCATGGATCAGTTATACAGGATCGCCCTATCCCTGCTGGACAGCAGTATCGCCAACCATTGATGTTTCCGGCCGCAGGTTAGTGGCAATCCTGCCGCGCAAGAGTCAAATCGATATGCGGCCAAGATCATAAAGACGACTTTGATGCACCAGACCGGGTCCGTCAGAGCGGCGCAAGATCTGAATTATCTGCAAATAAGCTGTAGGCACGTCTCATGGCATTACACCTTTTTTGTTCGCATATACTGCTGACAAAATGCTGTCAGCAGGCTATGTGCTGAAATCAGGGGCAGTCAGAATTTTCAATCGCAGAAAAGCAGGAGAGCCTAATGCTTGAATTACAGGTGTTTGCCCCCGATGCAGGCTTGCAAAATCCTTCTCCGTTTGGTGCAAAAGCCGTTGCATTGATGCAAATGAGCGGCCTGGAATACAGGCTGGTTGCCGGGGATGTGCGCAAATCACCAAAGGGGAAAATGCCGGTTCTGGTTGATGGGAACAGGGAAATTGCCGACACTGCCCATATTCAGCAATATCTGGAAAACGAACGTGGCATAGAATTCGATGCGGGCCTGACAGATGAGCAACTGGCCATTGCCCAGGCCTTCAGGCATCTGGGGGAGGACAGTCTTTACTGGGCCATTACCTATTCGCGCTGGATAGAGAACGGGGATATCGTGCGCGAAGCCCTGTTTGGAGCCGTGCCGGCATTGATGCGAAATTTCGTGTTTTCCATGGTGAAAAAACAGGTGAAAGCCGCCCTGCACGGACAGGGGCTGGGTCGACATTCCGCCGGGGAAATTTATCAGTTCGGCGCTGCCGATCTGTCTGCAATTGCGGTATTTCTGGGGGACAAGGATTTCATGTTTGGCCAAAAACCCTCATCCATTGATGCCTCGCTTTATGGCATGCTATCCAATATTGCCATTCCCGCCTTCGACACCCCGCTCAGGGATGAACTCAATTCCCACGAGAACCTTTTGGCCTACATGTTGCGCTTCAATAAAAAATACCAGATAGGCGGCTGGGTATTGCAGGCCGCAGACCAATAAAAGTCCTTGCCGGATGAACAGGAGCAGGCAAATGGGCAGACAGGCCTTTCAACACCCCGATGTGGAAGCGGTTTTTGCCGGTTACAGGGAAAATCTGCGTGTTCCCCTTGCGCGATTGCGCCAGCTGATCTTTGAGGTTGCCGAGCAAACAGACGGGGTGGGAGAACTGGAAGAAACCCTTAAATGGGGGCAGGTTTCATATCTGACGCCTGTCACAAAAAGCGGTACGACCATAAGGATTGATCAAAGGGGAAAAAGCCAGTACGCGCTTTTTGTGAACTGCAAATCCTCCCTTATCGACGACTGGCGACAGCGCTATCCGGCTCTTGAGTACGAGGGAAATCGCAGCATTGTCTTTAATGCCGGCGAAGAATTGCCCAGAGAAATATTGAGCCATTGCATTGCCATGGCGTTGACCTATCACTTGCGCAAAAAATCCTAAATAGATAGCGCCCCGGCGTGATGGCGCAGATGATCTTCCATGAAAGTCTGAATGAAATAATAGGAATGATCATAGCCCTCATGGCGACGCAGGGTTAGTTTTTGACCAGAGGATTTTGCAGCCTCTTCCAGCATGTGGGGGAATAGCTCAGCTTGAAGAAACTGATCAGCCAGACCCTGATCAACCAGCAGCAGGGCCTTTGAAGGATTGCTTTTGACCAGTTGACTGGCGTCGTATTTTTCCCAGTCCTCCTTGTTATCACCAAGGTAATTTTTGAAGGCCTTCTGGCCCCATGGGCACTGC
>WFPQ01000354.1 GCA_015487515.1 Hyphomicrobiales bacterium
CCACCGCAATACCCTGCTCAACCCCAAGTTCAGTGAGTTCGGCTTTGGCGTTGCCCAGGGCGGAGGCGAATACGAAACCTACTGGGCCATGATTTTCGGCGGCGGTTTCGAAGCATGGCTGGGTGGATGACATTATCCCGGAACAAGCACGGTTCTTGAAAAAACCGGCGCCGGCATGGATATGGCCCGGCAAACCGTCATTCACCGGCATTTGCCCATTCCAGCAAGGCAGCCCCCCGGTCTCATTTCGGGCGTTGGACCAAAGCCCCCGGTCAGAATCTTCTGGCTGCCATTCCCGTTAATGTCGTTCTAAGCACGTTTGCTCAGGGTTCTTTCCACCGCATCACGCCAGCCACGCAACTTCCTGTTTCGCTCCTTGCGGCTGATCCCGGGAACAAACTGCCGGTCCAGTGCCCAGTTTCGGGCAAAATGGCGCTCATTGGCCCAGACCCCCACATGGGCCCCGGCCAGCCACGCCGCGCCAAGGGCGGTGGTTTCGAGAATTTTCGGCCTGTTTACCGGGGCATCCAGCATGTCGGCAAGAAACTGCATGGTCCATTCCGATGCCACCATGCCCCCGTCGACCCTCAATATGGTTTCGGCTCCCTGCCCCTTCCAGTCCCTGGCCATGGCATCCATCAGGTCCTTGGCCTGAAAGCAGACCGACTCCAGGGCGGCCCGGGCAAATTCCCTTGGGCCGCTGCCCCTGGTAAGTCCGAAAATGGCCCCGCGCGCATCGGCATCCCAATAGGGCGCTCCGAGCCCGACAAAGGCCGGCACCATGTAGACATCCTGGTTCGGATCGGCAGCGGCAGCCATTTCCCCGGTTTCCTGGGCCGACTTTATTATGCCCAGCCCGTCCCGCAGCCACTGCACGGCCGCCCCGGCCACGAAAACCGATCCCTCCAGCGCATAGCTGGTCTTGCCATTGAAACGATAGGCAATGGTGCTTAGCAGCCGGTTTCTGGATCGCACCAGTTCTTCCCCCGTGTTCAGAAGCGCAAAGCACCCGGTTCCGAAAGTGGCCTTCATCATTCCCGGCTTGAAACATCCCTGCCCTATCGCCGCCGCATGCTGATCTCCGGCCACCCCGCGAATGGCAATGGGAGCGCCAAAAAGGCTGGCATCCGTCACCCCGAAATTGTCGGCACAATCCAAGACCCGGGGCAATATTTCCGCCGGCACCTTTAAAATCTTGAGCAATTCCTCGTCCCATTGCTGGGTATTTATGTCAAACATCAGGGTCCGGCTGGCATTGGTTGCATCGGTGGCATGAACCTGGCCCCCGGTCAGTCTCCAGATCAAGAAACTGTCCATGGTGCCAAAGGCCAGCTTTCCCTTGCGGGCCCTTTCCCTGATTCCTGTAACATTCTCCATCATCCACCTGACCTTGGTTCCCGAAAAATAGGGATCCAGCAGCAGCCCGGTCTTTTTGGTGAAAAGCTTTTCGCGCCCGGCAAGTTTCAATGTTTCGCACATGGAAGCGGTGCGCCTGTCCTGCCAGACAATGGCGTTATGAACCGGTTTTCCGGTCTCCCTGTCCCAGATCACCACCGTTTCACGCTGATTGGTTATGCCAATGGCCGCAATCTGCCCGGCACTGACCCCGCCCTTTTCCATGGCCCTGCGACAGGTGAAAAGCACGGTTTCCCAGATTTCATCCGGGTCATGCTCCACCCACCCCGAATCCGGGTAAATCTGGGAGAATTCCTTTTGGGAACTGGCAACCACATTCTGTTCCCCGTCAAATATGATAGCCCTGCTCGAAGTCGTCCCCTGATCTATTGCCAGAATGAAATCCACGATCAAACCTCCCCGTTATTTGCACAAATCGCCATTTTCCCGGCAAAACCGCCTGACACGCAATATGAAACCAGCCAACCCGCAAATCGCCAGCCACAAGCCCATGCCCAACACGGGCCATACATGGGCCACGCACGGGTCATGCACGAGCCATACATGGGCCATACATGAGCCGCAGGATCATCGCGGCCAGGCGATCACGAACCATGGGGGTTCCTGGTTGCCTTTCCTACAGTTCACGCACTATTTTGCCACAAGTCAAGACAACACGGACTTCATCCCCACCCATGAAACTTTCCTTGAATGAAACTTTCCTTATCGGAGAAAACCGTTGCCCGACAAAGTACTGATCACCCAGAGGCTGCTCAAATCCTGCGAAGAAGAAATTCTTGAAAAATTTACGGCCGTCCGCCTCTACCGGCAAGACGATCCAGAGGTCTTTTTGCGGAACCACGGTCATGAATTCAGGGCCATTGCCGGTTATGTGGCAGATGAACCCCTGATGGAAATGCTGCCGAACCTTGAAATGATCGCCAATTTTGGCGTGGGGCATGATGGCATTGATCTGGATGCCGCCCGAAAACGCTCGATCAGCGTCACCAATACTCCCGGTGTCCTCGACGATGCCATGGCCGAAATCACCATCGGGCTGATGATTGCCCTTTCCCGCAGCCTGTTGCCTGCCGACCGCTTTGTCCGCGCGGGCAAATGGACAAAAGGCAACTACCCCCTGCAGACAGAACTGAAGGGAAAGAAGGTCGGAATCGCCGGCCTGGGCCGCATCGGCAAGGAAATTGCCCGGCGCTGCATCGCCATGAAAATGCAGGTTGCATATTTTGGCCGCACCCGCCAGAAGGACCAGCCCTACCGCTATTATGACGATCCGGTGAAAATGGCCGCAGACTGTGACTGGCTGGTCGTGGCCACCCCCGGCGGCAGGCAGACCATGGGCCTGATAGATGATGCGGTTCTTGCCGCACTTGGAAGAAACGGTTTTCTGGTCAACGTTGCCCGCGGTTCGGTCGTCGATGAAGAATCCCTGGTAAAAAGACTTTTGAACGGACAGATTGCCGGCGCCGCCCTCGACGTGTTCCAGGACGAACCCCACGTGCCAGAAGAACTTTTCGAACTGGAAAACGTCATTCTTTCCCCCCACCAGGGCAGCGCCACCAGAACGACCAGAAATGCCATGGGCCGCCTGCTGGTGGCCAATCTGGAGGCATTCTTTGCCGGCAGGCCATTGCCCGCCAGGGTGATCTGATCAGCCAAGCTCCCTGATTACCAGGTCATCATTATAGATCACCCCCGAAGAAATCGAAGGGGGGGCATAAAGGCCGAAATGCGCCTGGGTGAACAGCCCGTTGCCACGCCTGACCTCGGCCCGGGACACCAGCACATCGTCCTGCCATGCCTTTGCATAGCCGTTCTTCCTGTCAAAATGCAGCTCGACACCAAGCTTGACCCACTTGCGCAAGGGAAATTTCACGGAATCGTTCTGAAAGGTGGTTATGCCCCTGCCATTGGTCGGCACATGCATCAGATGCACGATTCCCCTGTCGCTCAGATTCAGCAGAACCGGATCCCACGTGTCGCGCCGCGTATGATCAAGGGTTGCAAAACTGAACCATTCCCCAGGTTTCAGATCCATGTCCAGCCAGACCCATAATTCAATTTTTACCGGGGTTCTGAAGGCTCCCCCCGCCAGTTTGTATAACTGAATTGTGGGGTAGCCCCGGTGATTGTTGTTGACGAAACGGCTGCTGGGCGGATTGGGGCCCGTTACCCATCCCTTGTGGGAAAATTTGCCGGACCTGACCACCTCGCCGGAAAGGTCATGAGAGGCGGTGGGCCTTGCATCCTGGGGAACTATGTAAAAACCGTCAAAGTCATTCACCGATTCAAAACCGGTCTTGTAGACGCGGTTAAAGCTGCCATTGCCCTGCGAATAGACCGCTCCCCCCTGTCCAAGGGCAACCAGACCGGCAATGAATGCCCGTCTCGACATCATGTCAAAAGCAGTTTTCAAAGAACTCTCCCTTGAACCAGATAAAAGTTGATCCGTGCAACATGCTCAGGAAATCCCGCCCTGAAGCGGCATTGCCGTTTCCACCAGCCGGACCCAATAGGTGCAGCCCAGCGGTATGATCTCGTCATTGAAATCATATTCGGCCTGGTGCAGTTCTGCACTGTTTCCATTGCCGATGAAAATGAAGGCCCCGGGCCTTTCGATTGCCATGTAGGAAAAATCCTCCCCCGCCATCATTGGCGCACAATCATCATCAACGTTTTTTTCTCCCGCGACCTGGCGGGCAACCTGCGCGGCAAACTCCGTCTGCCCGGGCGCATTGACCGTTACCGGGTATCCGCGCCTGAAGGCGATCTTGACACTCGCTCCCGACGCGGCGGCAATTCCCTCGGCCATTTCATGCAGGCGCCTTTCCATCAGTTCACGCACCCCCTGCTCAAGAGTCCTGATGGTGCCCATGATCATGGCCGAATCGGGAATGACATTGATGGCGTTGCCCCCGTTGATCCGGGTAACCGTCAGGACCGCATTTTCGACCGGATCCACATTTCGCGAAACTATGGCCTGCAGGGCCACCGTCATCTGCGCCGCCGTCAGCACCGGGTCAATTCCACCATGGGGAGCCGCCGCATGCCCTCCCACTCCCCTGACAGTGATGGTGAATTCGTCGGTCGCCGCCATGATGCCGCCCTTGCGAATGGCGAACCTGCCGGTATCAAGGCCCGGTATATTGTGCATGCCAAACACCTGTTCGATGCCAAAGCGCTCCATCAGCCCGTCATCAACCATGGCCTTGCCGCCGGCGCCCCCCTCTTCGGCCGGCTGAAATATAACGATTGCCCTGCCATCGAAATTGCGGGTCTCGGCCAGGTACTTTGCCGCCCCCAGCAACATGGCCGTGTGCCCGTCATGGCCGCAGGCGTGCATTTTTCCCGGATTCTTTGAAGCATATGGCTTGCCTGTGGCCTCCATTATGGGCAGGGCATCCATGTCGGCCCTCAGCCCAATGGTTCTTGAAGCGCTGTCCCTGCGGCCCCGGATCAGGCCGACCACCCCGGTCCTGCCGATCCCGGTCACTACCTCATCAACCCCGAACGAAGCCAGAAGCTCCCCGACCCGCCCCGCCGTGCGTTCAACATCGTAAAGCAATTCGGGATATTGATGAAAATCCCGTCGCCAGCCGGTGATTTTTCGGTGCAGTTCTGCAAATCGGTTGATGATCGGCATGAAAGTACTCCTGATCTGTTCCTTGCCACTGTTCCTTGCAGAATACAGCCACGAAAAAGGATACGGGCAAGAGAAAAACGTGCCACAGCCTCCCCTGCCCTGTTTCGCCTCCCCTGGCGCTCCGGTCAACAGGTCAGTGATCTAATCCCTTGGAGAAATATCAACAACAAAGTCCTCTCCCCGGGCCAGGGGCACCCTCAGCCGCCAGCCATCGCCGGTTTTTTCAAGAACGAAATTCTTTTCCGCCCGGCCGCCCAGGGGATAGTTTCCGAATTCCTCGATTTCTCCCGAGGCAAAGCTCAGCAGCCTGACCGAAGAATAATCACCGCTCAGGATTGCCAGGTCCGTGATGCCATCCCCGTTAAAGTCTGCACTGGCAGCCAGGCCCAGGTAAGGAGAACCGATCATGTGGTTCGAATATCCATCCTTCTCCATGGTCCTTACCAGGTCTCCGTCTTCAAGCGTCCACAATTCCAGGCGCTTGACCAGGTGGGGCATTTGCACCAGGGCTATGTCCAGCACCCCGTCTCCGTCATAATCGGCAATTCCGGCCGGATTGAGCCAGCGTGACGACCGGCCGATGAAATCGGTTCTCGTCCTTAATGCCAGCCTGCCCTGCACCATGGAGAATACGGCCAGCGAGGCTCCCTGCTCCAGCGAAGTCATGACCTGAATTACCTCGTCCCTTCCGTCCCCGTCCAGGTCTGCCAGCCGCGCCACCCGGTCTTCAAAGACAAATCCCCCGTCAAGCATCAGGGTTTCCACCCTGCCATCCTTCAAACGCACCCTTATCCCCGAAGCCTCGTAATTCGCCCCGAGCACGAAATGGGGATAGCGGGTCACGGGACCTGTCAGCCAGGCCTGAACGATATCCTTGTCACCAAGGGCCGCCACCCCATCTTCTATGGCTTCGGGATCGTTCGATGCATCCAGCATCTGGATCTGGTTCTGAGCGGCCTGCCCCTCAGCGACCATAAGAAATACCAGAAAAAGACCTGCCAGCAGCCCTGCTGCAACCACCCTGACGGCCCCCGTTCCCGCTTCCCGGCCTGCAACAATTCCTTTTCCGCCATATTTCATGTCCCGCTCCTCCCGCCATTCGATGTTGCTGCCCGCCATGCATGGGCCAATCG